>CAZRGD010000116.1:0-7469 GCA_964599505.1 uncultured Nitrospirota bacterium
GGGGGGCGTGGGCGGTCTTCCCGGCTCCGGTTGCCGTCCGGCAGGGGAAATCAGGAGGGGCGGGCTTCTGCCCGCGATCCGCGCCAAGGGCGCGGCCAGCCCGAAGGGGCCGCCGTCTCCATGGTCCGAGCATCACCCACGCAGCCGCTTTCCCACCCGGTGAGACCCACGGCAGCGATCCCCGCAACCTCGCAATAGCGGTCTGACATATTGCATTTTCGCCGTATTCCTTGACACTTGCGACGATGCCTACTACTTTATATCAAGTTTGAGTCGACCTGAGGAGTGGGATATGAGGGAGGGGAACGCGAGAAGGAGGGCGCTTCGCGCTGTCGCCGATGTCAGTCGGTAGACTCCGATGCTACGGCACGCAACATCTCGCCAAGTCCGGAAAAACCAACGGCCCGCTAACCAGTACTGCCACCTGTCCTACGTTGCATCTCAGATGGCGGAAAGGAGATTTGAATTGCCAGGGTACAGAATAGAGACAACGATTATATTTTTGCAGAGATACTTACCAGTTGTTCCGACAAAAATTAGAAACAGATTTTTTGAACTGTGGAAGCGCCAGGCTCAGTGCCCAGAAGAAATAGCTCTTCCTCACAATAACATCAAGAAACTGCGCGGATTTACGAACTTGTGGAGATTTCGGATAGGCAACTATCGACTGATCTATAGACTAGATGGCCATTGCATTACTTGTCTAATTATCGGGAGCAGAAGTTCGATTTATCGACAGTTAAACTACGACCCAGATAATGAGCTAATTGTGGGTGTTGCTACGGCTTTGCCGGGGTATGTAGAGTATGAACCTGGATTTCTCGATCTTGATATATCTAAACAGCTCGAGTTTGAAGGCGGATACGTCTCGCCTTCTTCCTCGTCACTTCCTCTAACAATTACGCCAGAGTTACTTCTTGGAGCTGGCGTCAATAGGAAGTTTTTTACGGCTCTAATTGGGGTGAGGACTGAAAACGATCTCTTAGACCTTACAGACACAGTACCGCAAGCTACTCTTGAACGAGTACTTGAGTTTCTATATCCCCCACAATCAAACGAAGAACGGCGACAACGTAGTTCTGTTCGAGAGATGATTCTGAGGGAAAATTTTCAGGAGTTTGCGTGTCCCATTCCAGAGTGCAACCATGTTTTCATAACTACCCGAGGCGGGTGGGACTCCCATGTCGCGTCGTTACGAATACACCCCGGTTGGCACCCCAATGTGGTGGACGGTAAAGAAAGAAAGCGGCTGTTCCGGACAGAATACACTGCGTGGTTCGGCTTTAGTCATTTCCATAAACAAGATTCTGATATCAAGCGTTACCCGTGTCCAATACCGGGATGCAGTTATATTTTCAGAGGTACTAAAGGGGGTTGGGATGCTCATGTAGTGTCACTTCGACGACACCCTGATTGGCACTCTGAACTCACAGATGGTACAGAAAGGAAAGACAAGTTTCGCCAAGAATATTCAGAGTGGTTTCTAAACTGATTAGATTTGAATAATGGCTTACGATCACTATAGAAAAGCTGGCAACCCAGGGGACGTCTGGAAACACTTCATCCTACTGTCTGTCGTCGAGGCACTCGTTGAAGAAGGGGCCACGCCCGGACGAGTTTTCCGGTACATGGAAACTCACTGCGGTGCACCCCGACACAGGCTTGGGGAAAACGGCGAGTGGAGAAACGGCGTAGGTGCCGTACTGCCACCAATCGCGAGCTTGGGGAATCACCCGTATTTGCAGGTTCTCTCGAAGGACGTCGGCGTCGGAAAAGATTATCCAGGATCGTGGGCTCTCGTGGCTCAGCACCTTCGTACACTTGCCATCCCATATAAGCTGAACCTTTACGATACGTCCAACGCAGTGGCCACCTCGATTGCTCAGGACTATTCCAGTGCTTTCGCGGACGACATGGAATTTTTGCAATCCGATGGATTCAGCGCAGTCGAGGCAAGCGATCAGCAAAATTTGGTGCTCATTGATCCTCCATACACCCCGGATGCCGATGCAGATTGGCGGGCGTGTCACGCGGCTGCACGATCGTTAAATGGACGCAATATTCCATATCTAATCTGGTACCCTGTGTTTTTCCCAACCAAGCCACAGGAACTTGTAGACGCAGCCGGCTGGCCGGGCTTCGAGGTTTCGTGGGCACACATCGGATCCAAACCGAGTCAAAACATGATGGGGTGCGGGGTCATCGCTGCTTTTACGTGTGCCAAGATACTCGCCTCGATAACTGGTGCATTAGAGGCAATTGCAGGTGCTCTCCGTGGTCGCTTTGAAATCCGTAGGTCGTGCCACGCGTCTAACGAGGCGCTCCAGTCCACTCGGCCTCAGGAGCGCGGCTGACCCGCCCGAATCCCGAAACCACCGCTTATCATCTCGACGAGATCGACCGGCTGGGGGAAGGGGGCGATTATTCGTTTAGTCTCCAGGAGTTTTTCAACGGTCTGTCCAAAGAGGAACAATTAATGATGAAGCGCCATAAACACCGTTTCCTCGTGCTGACTTGTGGATGGCTAGCCATTGCCCTCTTCTCCCCGCTGGGGGCTTGGGCGGAGGAGACGGTGGTCTCACTGAGCACCTTCATTCACCTGGCCGATGCCCAAGACCATTACCTGCAACCTCGCGGTTTCGCCTATCTTCCGGCGGGGACGCGCGTGCTGGAATTCGACCACACGGTCACCTACCACGGCGCCCAACACCACCTCATCCTCACGGAGGCGGGCCTTTGGGGATATATCCGGGAGGGACAGTTCTTAGATACGGCTCAGCTTGATGAGCTGCGGGCGAAGAGCAACAAATGGTTCTTTGTCACCCGCGAGCACATTCTTCCCATCACCCTGAAGAAGGGCGTCGAGTTGCGTCTCCGCATGACTCGGAGCGAGCGTTATCCAGTAGTGGCAGAGCGCGAAAAAGGCGTGGAGGTGCTTGTCACGGCGGATAAACTCCCGATCCCGTTTCTCGATAATCTCACGGCACTCATCCCCCGGCGCCTAGGCCGCGTGGTGGATCTTAGCCGGTCTCTTGCGCGGGAGGAGGTGGCCGACTTCCGCAGGAGCCGCGTCGACGGTGTCTTCGGCGTGAGCAAACCGTGCGGCACTCAGCGGGTGGTGACCACACGTGTGCGGGCGACAGGCGCAGTTTCCACTACTCTGGATACGTTTTTCCGTTGGCTAGCCGGCCACGCCTCCATCGACGCGGAGGTGGAAGTCCGACAACTGGAGACCTTCCCCGCGAACCTGTCGGTCCGGCGCCGATACTACGCTCATCGCGGCGAGAGGGGGCTCTACCGGCTGACGGAAGTACAGGGGTGTGACGGCGGGCAGTCCGTTACCTCCACGTATGTCGATCCTGCCGACCGCGAGATTACGCTCGACGCCTCTTGGGCGCACTCCTCCAGCCTCCCCGTGGACCGCCACACCGGTCGTCCGCTAGTCACCTGTCCACAACAGTACTTCCGTCTCCACGACGCCATCGCCGAGCGGGGCTTCACCGAAGAGGAGATCCCGTTTCTCATCTCGCGCGCTGCCCGTTTCAGGAAAATCAACGGCGGCGAGTGTTCCACAGAAGAGAACAGCCAACTCGTCCGAGCAGTGCCGGAATTCCCCATCCTCCCCTCCCGCGCCGCCACCTGGCGAACTTCGGAATCGGAACACGCCTTCAACGTGGACCGCATGATCAGACACGATTTTTCCGGTGATCCCATCCAAGTGAGGCTCTTGCTTGCCCGCCTGAAGGAGGCCTTCGCCCAGCGTGATGCGACCCCGATCGTTGGTGACGTCCGCCTCCCCATTAATCTGTTCGATGGAGAGCGGTGGGTTGACGCCACGACACGCAGGCAGCTCCTCGCCGTTTTTCCACATGCCGCCATCCCGGAAATGCAGAGGCGTGTTTTGGGTGCACGCTACGAGGACCTGGGATCAGCCCGGTACCTTGAGCCCGATCCTGAGGCACCAATGGTCGGTGGCATCAATGTGTGGGGTATGTACCTCGGCGAGACAGGGGTCGGCCTACTGTTCGTCGACGGTAGACCACGAATCATCCGCATCGACACACCCAAGGGTTATAACCGTCCGAAAAAAGGGGAACAGCTCCTTCCATCCTGCACCAAGGCAGAGGTCCAGGACTTTTTTTCGCTGGTAAGGCGTCCCGAATCTGCCGCGATCGCAAAACACCTGTGGTATGGCGACGACCCCAACGAGTGGCGCATCAAGTTTCTGGATGACGGGAGTTCGGATGTAGTGCTTTCTACTGACCCGTACGCTCCTTTTTCGCCGTACCGTCTCTACCGGGCTGACGTAAATAACGATGGGATCGATGAGTATGTTCTCTTTTGGCTTTGCGACGGAAGCATGTGTAGCCAGGGAATCGCAGGGGTCTACCAGAAGATCGGCGATCGCCTCGTGGTCCTTCCTTTCGACGACATCGTGGTGCGCAACCTCTTTCCCGGCGGCGACCCCAGCGACTTCTGTTGTTTCGTCTCCCGCACCGCACCCGCGCTCTTCCGAAAAGGCGGCAAGGTCTACATCTCCTTTGGCAATGGAGATAAGCATCCTTTCGTCTATTTGTGGGAGCGACAGACCTTCTCGAAGGTCAAGGACAACGACTGAGCGTTGTCCAAGGGGACTATGCCCCCGATTTCAGTAACTCGGAACCAGTTTGTTACCTTATAGCCTTCGGTAATCCATGGTATCGCGGCCATGGTGCGCCCCCACCGGCTTGGCCATTGGTGCGCCGCGCTGCGCTTGGCACACCCTACTGAGCAACCTTCATGTCCTTCATGCTCTTCATGGTAGAGAAACCGAACCAATCTTTTCCCTTTTCCGATGCCGTTCTCTGTTCCTCTGTCGTGACCTCTGTCACAGCCCCAGGGGACGTACTTCCGCTGTTTCCGTTCCTGTCGGGATCACCGTCGGGGCACGGTCTTTTCGGGGAATGGAAATAGCGGAAGTACGTCCCCTTCCGTCTCCGCGTACCTTCCATCATCTCCGGCGTCGGACCGGTTGTCTGGGGTCAGTCTTGTACGTGCCACGACGCGGCGGCGATTGCTTGCCACTGGTGCATGGCGAGGCCGGCGGTGATGCAGGCGGCGCCGAGGAGGATGCGGGGGGTGATGGGCTCTCCGTTGGCGGCGTTGCCGAGTAGCAGGGCGAACACCGGCGTCACCAGGGCGGCCGACAGGAGGGTGCCGATGGCCATGCGCGCCAGGACCGCGAAGGCGAAGCCCGAGCCCACCGTGCTCCACTGGATGGCCAGGGGCGTGGTGGACCAGATCAGGATGACGCTGAGGTAGGCGACGGGGATGGACACGGCGGTCGTTCCGAGAGAGGTGGGCGAGACCGGGGGCGGGCGTTCAGCGACCCACAAAAAAAGGCCGCGGTCCCTTGCGGGTCCGCGGCCTTTGGCAACTTCGCAGGCGTCTCGTTCGCTACGGTTGCACCCTTCCGCGGACCCCACCGGTGGCGGCGACACGCCACGTCCAGGGGGTGAGCCGAGGATCGTTGGAAAGGGGGGCGAACATGGGTCGATTCTCAGCGGGGGTCTTTCCCCTGTCAATCGCGGAGAGCGGGCCATAATCATCGGTTCCAAATCGGGATCGGGATCGGGATCGGAATCGCCCCCCACCCGCGGGTCCGCGGTACGGATCGGTGGGGGCCTGAACGGGGGGCCACCGGCGGGAGGAGGGGGGGGACGAGATCCGATCCCGATCCCGATCCCGATGGCCCGACCGCTCTTCGTGGTTTTCTCCCCCTTCCAGGCCGCTCGCGACGCGCGCTTCTGCCACCCACGACACCCCCGATTCCGTGATCACCCGACGGGTGAAGAACACCGGTGGGGCAGTGATACCCATGGCGGCTTCGCCGTCCCGGAAAACGGTTGGTGCCCTCCGGCGTCCATGAGGAGCAGGTACAGAACCCGTGGCTCCCTTGCGGGTCCAACCCCCGCGTGGCTCCTCGTAGAGGCGCATCCTCCTCGGCTTGCTCTCCTCCTCTGTCCCCTCTGTGGTGGCCCCTGGCCTTCCTGGCTCCACTGTGCTCTGGCGACCCACCGGTGACGCCCGGACCAGGGCAACTCTCCCCTCTGCGTCTCCCGCCTCTCTGCGACTCCGCGTTAACAACCCCACTCGGCACGAGCCCTCGGCCGACCACCGTTGACGCCATGCCGCCCCCTCGTGCCTTCGCGTTGCGCGGTTGCCGGCCGCCTCCGCAGCCACTCGGTGGTCCCGGCCTCCCCTGTCGGATCGGCCCCCGTGTCGACATAATCGGCGCCCATTGATCCGGGGGGCACCATGGCGCGTGACAAGGGAAATTCACAGGCGGGGTTGATCGATTGGGGGCTCCTCCTCCTGCGCGTCGGCCTCGGCGCGGCCTTCGTCGCCCACGGGGTGCCGAAGCTCCTCGGGGGGCCGGAGACGTGGCAGGCGCTGGGGAGTGCCATGACCAACCTGGGGGTCCACTTCGCCCCGGCGGTGTGGGGGCTCGCCGCGGCGCTGGCCGAGGCGGGCGGTGGCCTGCTGCTGGCCGCCGGCCTCCTCTTCCGCCCCGCCTGTGTCGCCATGCTCGCCACGATGCTCGTCGCCCTGGCGATGCACCTCGGTAAGGGCGACTCCTTCCTCGTCTACTCCCATGCCCTGGAGGACGCGGTGGTCTTTTTGGCGCTGCTGGTGGCCGGCCCAGGGCGGCTGACGGTCGCCCGTCTCCGGCGGTGAATCTCGTCGATGCCGACCGACCTGGCCCGGGAGATCCGTCACGCCGCCCAGCGGCGTGACGCGCTGGCGATCGGCCCCGAAGGGGCGGTGCGCCTGTATCACGGGGACACCGAGGGGGTGCGGGGGATCCGGCTCGACCGGTACGGGTCCCATCTCAGGTTGGAGGTTTTTGACCCGTTCCCCGGCGGCGAAGCGGTGATGGAGGACCTCCTCGACGGTGTGGAGCCGCTCTTGCCCGCCGGCGGTACCCTCTTCCTCCTGGAGCGGTACTTGGGCCACGGCGGTCCGGTCCCGGTGCGCGGCCGGCGGAGTGACGGCGTGGTGGTGGTCGCGGAGGGGGCGGCGCGCTTTCGGGTGGAGCTGGCCCGCGCCCGCAACACCGGCCTCTTTCTCGATACCCGGGCGGCGCGTCGCTGGCTCGCAGAGCTGGCACCGGCCGGGCCGGTGCTCAACCTCTTCGCCTACACCTGTGCCTTCGGGGTGGTGGCGCGCCTCGCGGGGGCCGCACACACGGTGAACGTCGATATGAGTCGTACGGCGCTGGCCCGCGGCGCGGCCAACTATGCGCTCAACGGGCTCGACACCCCGTCACGGACCTTCCTCCGGGGCGACATCCGCAAGCGGCTCCCGTGGCTGGCACGGCGCCGCTTCCGCTTCGAGCTGATCATCGTCGACCCGCCGCCGACCGCGCCGATCCCTCCGGCCCACCGCCTGCGACCGCTGCTGGCCGACGGCGGCCGCATCCTCTGGTG
>CAZRGD010000117.1:0-7460 GCA_964599505.1 uncultured Nitrospirota bacterium
GACTCCGTGCGTGCGGTGCCCCTGGGGTGGAGCCGCGCCTGCCGCGGCGGTGGGCCGGAGGCGGCGGAGGCCAGGACGGCCGGCTGGGGGGGGCGCGTCGACGCCCCCCGGGGCACCGGGGCCCGGCCTCGCCGCCGCCCCCCCTACGACCGGCTGGTGGCGGCGGCGAACCGCGCCCCGGCGCCGACGGTGGCGGTGGACCTCCCCTCGGGGCTCGACGCCGGCCGCCACGACCAGACCGACGGCGCCGTCGAGGCGGCGATCACCGTCACCTTCGCCTTCCCCAAGCTCTGCCTCTGCCAGTACCCGAGCCGGCGGTTCGCCGGGGAGGTGGCGGTGGCGGAGATCGGCATCCCCGAGCGGCTCGGCGACGAGATCATCCCCGCCCCGCACCTCCTCGACGTCGCCGCGGTGGCCCCGGCCTGGGCGCTGCCGGCGGCCGACCAGCACAAGGGCTCCGCCGGGCGGGTGGTGGCGGTGGCCGGCCACCCGGGGATGGCGGGCGCCGCGGCCCTGGCGGTGAAGACGGCATATCGCTCCGGCGCCGGCTACGTCACCCTCGCGGCGCCTGCGTCGGTGGTGGCGACCCTCCAGGGGTGGGTGCCGGAGGTGGTCGGGCGGCCCGACGTGGCGCCGGGCGACCCCCTCTTCGACGCCGCCGTGGGGCAGGCGGGGGCGCTTCTTGTTGGCCCGGGGCTGCCCCCGGAGCGGGCGGCGGCGTGGCTCGCCCACCTCTTGCCGCGAGCCCGCTGCCCGGTGGTCGTCGATGCGGGCGGCCTCGCGGCCCTGGCCGGAGACCCTGCCCTGTGGGATGGGCGCGGTGACGCACCGCTGCTCGTCACCCCCCACCCCGGCGAATTCGCCGCCCTCACCGGCGACTCGGTCGCGGCGGTCCAGTCGGATCGCCTGGCGGCGGCGCGGGCGCTGGCCACCGAGCGCGGCTGCCATGTCCTCCTCAAGGGCGCCCTGTCGGTCATCGCCGACCCGGACGGAAGGCTGGCGATCAACCCCACCGGCCAGCCCGGGATGGCCACCGCCGGCGCCGGCGACGTCCTCGCCGGGCTGCTGGTCGGGCTGCTCGCCCAGGGGCGCGAGCCGGGCCTCGCCCTGCGCGCGGCCACCTACCTCCACGGTCTCGCGGGCGAGGTGTGGGGTCGCGGCCGCGACCCCCGCTGCCTGATCGCCTCCGACCTCATCGCGGCGCTGCCAGCCGCCATGGCGGCGGCCGCCGCCCCCGAGTCCCCACCGGGTGGCCCACTCCGCTGGCTGTCGCGGTAGGCTGGTCAGCAGCACCGCACCCAACCCCTCGCCGAGGCATCTCATGACCCACGCTCGCGACATCATGCAGACCAAGGTGGTCACCGCCGCCCCCGAGACGAGCCTGGAGGCCCTCGGCCGCCTCATGCTCGACCACACCATCTCCGGCGTGCCGGTGGTGGACGGGTCCGGCACGGTCCTCGGGGTGGTGACCGAGAACGACATCATCGAGACCCACGAGGAGCTGCGCTTCCCCACCGTGGTGGCGCTGTTTGACGCGATCCTCTACGTGGAGAGCTCGCGCCACTTCGAGGAACAGGTACGCAAGGCGGCGGCGACCACCGCCCGCGAGCTGATGCACACCCCGGTGGTGAACGTCGCCCCGGACGCCACCCTGCAGGAGATCGCCTCGATCATGACCGGCAAGCGGATCCACCACCTGCCGGTAATCGAGGCGGGCAAGCTGGTGGGGATGATCGGTAAGGCGGACGTGGTGCGGGGGATCGCGGGGGAGGGGTGAGGGGTTCAGCCGGCCCCGAGGCGGGCGAGATCACCGTCACCACGACGCCGGAGGAGAGCGAGGCGGTGGGCCGCCGTCTCGCCACACGCCTGCGGCCGGGGGACGTGGTCCTGCTGGATGGCCCTCTCGGGGCGGGCAAGACGCGCCTCGTCGCCGGCCTGGCGGCGGGACTGGGGATCGAGCCCACCGAGGTTCACTCCCCCTCCTACACCCTGGTCAACGAGTACCAGGCGGCCGACGGCCGACTCCTGGTCCACGCCGACGGCTACCGCCTCGCCGATCGGGCCGCCCTCGACGACCTGGGGCTGGAGGAGGCGGCAGCGGACGGCGCGGTGGTGGCGATCGAGTGGCCGCGTGGCTTCGCCACCTTCGGCCGCGTCTGGCGGGTGGTGATGGAGGTGGCGGGCGAGCAGCGCCGGATCCGGATCACCGCACCGGCGGCGTAGACCCGGCTGCCTCGTCGAGGGGATTCTCCCAACGAAGGCCGGGAAAGCGGGCAAAGTCACGGTCGGCGGAGCAGAGGGTCGCACCGTGCTCGATGGCGAGGGCGGCGAGGTGTGCATCCGGTACCAGATTTCCCGGGGCCTGGGTCCGGACGAGGAGGTTGGAGAGGATCTCCCAGTGGCGTGCGCCCGGCTCCAGGGTGATCACCATGGGCCGTTCAAGCCATGCCGCGACGTCGTGCGTGGCCTCTTCGAGGGTGAGGGGATGGCGAAAGACGCGCTGGTGGGTGCCAATGCGAATGAAGGCGAGGAGCGTGGCCCACGGGAGGCCGACGGGGATCGGCTCGGAGAGGCATGTCTCCCACCACCGGCGTGCCTCCCCATGGTGCGGCGCCGAGGTGTTGTAGGCGTACAACAGGAGATTGGCGTCAACGACGATCACCGGGCTACCGATCCGTCGAGTTGCTCCAGGAGCTCCGCCACGTTGTCGAGGGAATAACCACTCCGGAGGCCGAGATCCCGCGCCTCGATGCAAAACGGCGTCTCCGGTTGCAGGGCGCGCTCTGCCGCCAGACCAGCACGGAGGGTCTCGTTGACCACCTCCTTAAAGGAGGTGTGCCGTCGGTGGCACCGCGCCTTCAGCCGCGCGGCCACGTCGTCGTCTAGGGTTAGGGTCGTTCGCATAATCATGATGCTTACCACAAAGCATCATGATGTCAATGCGCCCTTTTACCCCATGAACGTTGCCCGCCTACCCCTCCACCCACCCCGCCTCAATGAGCCCCTGCCACCAGAGGCGGCGGATGGCGGCGGCGCCGCGGCCGTTGGGGGTGACGAGGTCGCCGAGCCACTCCGTCGGGTCATCGGGGTGGTGGTGCGGGTTGGCCGGGTCGCGCGCGTGGGAGCCGTGGCCGAGGAAGGCGGCGTGGAGGTCGACCAGCTCGGTCCCCTCGCTCTCCGCGACGATCTGGCGGATCCCGTCGTTCACCCGCCCCAGGACGTCGAGGCCGCGGTTCAGGGGCTGGCCCGGGGCGAGGAGGTCCCCGACGCCGTCGGTCGGGTCGACGACGGTGGCGAGGAGGACCAGGGGCTCCTTGAAGCGGTTGTGGATCGAGGCGAGGGTAGAGCGCAGGCGACGGACTACCGCCTCGCCGTCCTCATCCAGCAGGGTGCCGCGGAGCTGGAGGGTAAGCAGGAGGTCGTTGGCGCCGGCGGTGAAGGTGACCACGGTGCGGCCGCCCAAATCGTTGGGGAGGCGAAAGACCTGCTCCTCCAGGACCCCGCGGGTAGTAGCACCGTCACGCGCCAGGGGGGCGAGGGAGATATCGGGGAAGCGGGAGGTGAGGTCGCGGCCGGCGAAATCGGGATAGGCGTCGTCGCGATTGCGGGCCAACAGCGAGCAGGCGCCGCACCCGGAACCCCCGGCGTACTGGTCGACGGAGAGGGTGTCGCCGAGGCCGAGATAGAGGCGAATCGGTTCCATGGCGAGGCGGTGGGGCGAGGCGGTGAGGAAGTTCTGGGGGCGACGCCGGTCAGACGTCGAGGTTGACGACGGTCAGGGCGTGGGCCTCGATGAACTTCCGTCGCGGCTCGACCACGTCACCCATCAGGACGGTAAACATCTCGTCGGCGGCGATGGTGTCGTCGAGGCGGACCTGCAGGAGGGTGCGCCGCTCCGGGTCCATGGTGGTCTCCCAGAGCTGCTCGGGGTTCATCTCGCCGAGCCCCTTGTAGCGCTGGATGGTGAGCCCCTTGCGCCCCACCTCGAGGATGTAGTCGGCGACCTCGTCGAGGGTCTGGAAGAGCTTCTCCTCGCCCGTCTCCCCCTCCTTGGAGACGCGGCTGACCCGGTAGGGGGGATCGCCGACCGTATCGAGCTCCTCGCGGAGGGCGAAGAGGCGGTGGAATTCGGGGGAGTCGACCACCGCCTGGGTGATCTCTACGTTGGTGCCGTTGCGCACCACGATGGTGAAGGCGCCGTGCTCCTCGTCGCGCACCAGCTCCAGGGTGAGCTCCGGGTCGAACGGCGCCAGGGCGGCGAGGGCCGCCAGCAGCTTCGCCTCGCTGGTGAAGTCGAGATTGCGCCGCACCTCCTTGGCGAGCAGCCCCTCCAGGAGGGCGTGGCCGATGCCGCGCCGCTCGTAGCGCCGCTCGGCAATCCTGAGCTCGCCCACCCCCTTGAGGATGCGGATCAGCCGGGCCTGCTGCACCGTGCGGCCGTCGACGCTCACCCGTACCCGGTCGGCGGCGAGGGTGAGGAGGTGGTCGGTGAGCTCCAGCTCCGACTGGAGGTAGCGCTCCGACTTGCCCCGCTTCACCTTGTACAGCGGCGGCTGGGCGATGAAGAGGTGGCCGCGTTCGATCACCTCCGCCATCTGCCGGTAGAAGAAGGTGAGGAGCAGGGTAGCGATGTGGGCGCCGTCCACGTCGGCGTCGGTCATGATGATGACCTTGTGATAGCGCAGCTTGGCGACGTCGAACTCGTCCTTGCCGATACCGGTGCCGACGGCGGTGATCAGCGCCCGGATCTCGTCGGAGGAGAGCATCCGGTCGAAGCGCGCCTTCTCCACGTTGAGGATCTTGCCCTTCAGCGGCAGGATCGCCTGGGTGTGGCGATCGCGCCCCTGCTTGGCGGAGCCGCCGGCGGAGTCGCCCTCGACGATAAAGATCTCCGAGCGAGCCGGGTCGCGCTCGGAGCAGTCGGCGAGCTTGCCCGGAAGGGTCGAGACCTCCAGGGCCGACTTGCGACGGGTGAGCTCGCGCGCCTTGCGCGCCGCCTCGCGCGCCTCCAGTGCCGACACCGCCTTGGAGAGGATGGCGCGCGCCACTGCCGGATTTTCCTCCAGAAAGCGGCCGAGGGTGTCGTTGATCGCCACCTCCACCAGCCCCTTCACCTCCGAGTTTCCGAGCTTGCCCTTGGTCTGCCCCTCGAACTGGGGATCGGAGAGCTTCACCGAGATCACCGCGGTGAGCCCCTCGCGGCAATCATCACCGGAGAGGGCGCCCCCCTTGAGCTTCTTCAGGAAGCCCGCCTGGCCGGCGTAGGCGTTCAGCGTCCGGGTCAGAGCGGCGCGGAAGCCGGAGAGGTGAGTGCCGCCTTCGTGGGTGTTGATGTTGTTGGCGAAGCTGTAGATCTGCTCCTGGTAGGCGTCGGTGTACTGCATCGCGATCTCTAAGGCGTAGCTCTTGGAGTCGCGCACCACCTCGGTCTCCAGATAGATCGGCTTCGGGTGCAACCGGGTGCGGTTCTGCGTCAGGTGCTCGACGAAGGAGACGATGCCGCCCTCGTAGTGGAAATCGCGGTGCTCGCCGCTACGCTCATCGTGGAGCCGAATTCTGAGCCCCTTGTTGAGGAAGGCGACCTCGCGCAGCCGCTTGGTGAGGGTGTCGAGGGAGTAGGTCGTGGCCTCGAAGATGTCCGGCGACGGGTGGAAGGTGACCTTCGTGCCGGTCATCTCGGTGGTACCGGTCACCTCCAGGTCGGTCTCCGGGGTGCCGAGGCGGTAGCGTTGCTGGTAGACCTTGCCGCCCCGCTTGATCTCCAGAAAGAGGTGATCGGAGAGGGCGTTGACGCAGGAGACACCGACCCCGTGCAGGCCGCCGGAGACCTTGTAGCTGTCCGAGTCGAACTTGCCGCCGGCGTGCAGGGTGGTGAGGACCACCTGTGCCGCCGACACCCCCTCGGTGGGGTGCATCTCCACCGGGATGCCGCGGCCGTCGTCCACCACGGTGACCGAGTCGTCCACGTGCAGAGTGACCTCGATCTCGGAGCAGTAGCCGGCGAGGGCCTCGTCCACCGAGTTATCCACCACCTCGTAGACGAGGTGGTGGAGCCCCTCGGTACCGGTGGAACCGATGTACATGGCGGGCCGTTTGCGCACCGCCTCCAGCCCCTCGAGGACCTTGATCGAGCTGGCGTCGTAGCTGTTGGGCTGACTCTTGGACACGGCGGTCATCGCCTCCTCACGGTTGGGAATGGTGTGGTCACTGGACTCGGCCCTGGCTCACCTGCAAACGGGCGTCCGGGTGGAAGGTTTCGGGGAGCTCGCTGTCCACCGCGGTGACCACCACCTGGCCGCCCGCCTCCGCGAGGAAGGTGGCGAGGTAGTGGCGCCGTTCACGGTCAAGCTCGGCAAAGAGGTCATCGAGTAGGAGGATCGGGGTGGTGGTATGGGCGTCACGGAAGAGGACAACCTGGGCGATGCGCAGGGCGATGGCCACCGCTCGCACCTGCCCCTGGGAGGCGTAGCGGCGACAATCGAGGTCGCCGAGGGTGAGGAGGAGATCGTCGCGGTGGGGTCCAATGGAGGTGGTTCCGTGGCGGAGATCATGCGCTCGCCGCTGCGCCAGCGCCGCGGCCAGGGAGGCGGCCTGATCCTCCCCCGTGGATCCCTCCGCAACCGCGCCAGTGTACTGGATGGAGAGGGGTGCGGGAAATGAGGAAATCTGCGCCAGGATCGCCGCCGCCGCCGACGCCCACGCGGTGGCGTACCCCTGCCGCGCCAGGCGCAGCGCCGCGCCGGCGGCGGCGAGCTCGTCCTCCCAGGTGAGGTGCTCTGCCTCCTCGACGGGACGCTCGGTGGCACGCCGGAGGAGTTGGTTGCGCTGCCGCAGGGCGTGGCGATAGCGGCGCATCACCGCCACTGCCGACGGCACGTGGACCGCCACCGCGCGGTCGAGGAGGGTGCGACGCTCCCCGGCGGCGCCGCGGATGGCACCGAGGTCGGTGGGGGCGAAGAGGATTACCGGGCAGGCGGCGAGGCCGTCGGCGGCGGTCGCCGCGGTGCCGTCGATCTCACAATAGCGGCGACCACGGCGCGGCAGGGTGAGGTGCAGGCGGAGGCGCGCCTCGCCCTCCGCCACCTCACCGCCGACGGTCGCCGTCTCGCTGCCCGCCGCCACCAGCGGCTCGGCGGCGGCGGTGCGAAAAGAGGTCTGGTAGGCGAGGAGGTAGATCGCCTCGATCAGGTTGGTCTTCCCCTGACCGTTGGCCCCCACCACCAGGTTGACCCCGGCGGCGAAGCGCACCGTCTGCGACGCGAGGTTGCGAAAGGTATCGACGTCCAGGCGAGAGAGGCGGGCCACGGCGAACGAGCGTACCGCGGTCAGCGGTCAGCGGCATCCCAGATCGTCGGCTCTGTTTTGATCCCTGGCTTCCTGGGTTCCCGCGTGAACCTGCAGCCCAAGTCGTGTCGCGGGGGGGAACGGTGCGAGCCGGGAAGGAACCGCTCAACGCAAAG
>CAZRGD010000118.1:0-7455 GCA_964599505.1 uncultured Nitrospirota bacterium
CTCATCGTCGCTCTTAAAGGAACCCAACCAGAGCCGAAACAAAGGCGATTGAGACCCGCGTAAGTGAGCTTTTTCATGCTTCACCTATGAACCCAACCAGAGCCGAAACAAAGGCGATTGAGACGCAGAAAAGGCGTACTCATCGTCGCTCTTAAAGGAACCCAACCAGAGCCGAAACAAAGGCGATTGAGACTCTTCGCTTGGTTATAGGTTCTATTCGCTTCCTCGAACCCAATCAGAGCCGAACTAAAGGTGATTGAAACCTCGGGGCATCGGTCCAAGAAGGTCGACAAGAAGGCACAGGCGGAGATTCTGAAAGAGAAGTGGAACCACCTGCGCCGGCGAAGGAACTCTCTCCTCCGGGGCGCAGGCGTTCAGACTGAACGAAGGCTGGATGGCGTCGAGTATCTCCTGAATGATCCTCGAAAGCCGTCCAAGAAAGAGGCCTCAAAACCACTGCATGCGGAGACCCCTGAGGCGAGGTTCAGTCGTAGTCGAGCCGAGCGTTTGCGTGCGATCGGGAGAACGCGGGAACCTGGGTATTACGGCGAGTGTGAGCCCATCATGAAGGAGATGGCCGGTCTCGGTCCTGATGAGGAGTGGTGAGATGTGAACCCGGTCAGAGCCGAAAGGAGGGCGATTGAGACTTCGCCTTTATTCGGTCTGTTCGAGAACCAGTGGGCGCTGTTGCGCGGTGCCGGTCCGGCGGTTCAGGCGTCCTGGGGGTCTGTCGGACTTGGGCACTTGTCGGGAGTGGAAGGGGGCAGGCGTCGGGAGGGTGAGCCGTTTACGGTGGGTCTCGTGGGTCTGCGCCAGGAAGCCGGGGTATGAGCCGGCCCGAGCGCCGCTCTTGCGCAGGGATCGGGCTCAGTCCGAGAGGCAGCTACTCGCGCCGCCACCGGCGGCGACGGGGGCGGCGCAAACGGAATGGGGATGAGGCGAGGGGGAGGAAGCTCTGGAGCGACCATGGTCTGAAGGCAAACGTAGCAGCTCGACCCTGGTCGCCCGATCCACCCGTGATCCGGTCCCACGGCCGGCCCTTGCCACCTCAGTGTCTCTCCCCCCTCTGCGCCTCTGAGGATCAGCGGAAACAAGATGGGGTACCAGACCGTAGGGTCGGCAGAGGCCGACCGACGCCGTCATCTCAAGAAGTTACGGTGCTTGGCGGGCTGAAGCCCGCCCTACGGACGGTCCCATCTCGATCTGCATTGCTATTTCCGCTGATCCTCTCTGTGGTGAAAACCCCACTCGGCACGTCCTCCCGGCCGACCACCGACGACGCCTCTCCCCTTGTCTCTTTGCACCCTTGCGCCTTTGCGTTGAGTTCCTGCCTCGGCATTGAAATCTTCCCGCCGTTCTGGCGTTCGTCAGCGCCTGCCCTTCGTGGTTTTCCCGCCGTCGGGCCGGTGGCCTGAGCTTCCGTCCTTCGCGTCCAGATCGCGGCTTGACCCCCATAGCGGTGGTCTGTAGATTCATTGTAGACACATTCAAAGGGGGCGCATGATGCTCGCGAAAGTCCAGAAGTGGGGAAACAGTCTTAGCCTCCGTATCCCCAAGGCATTTGCGGCAGAAGCGGCTGTGGAAGAGGGGTCCACCGTCGATATCTCCGTTAGCGACGGGGAGATCATTGTGAAGCCGGTTCGCACACGGACGTTCCGACTTCAGGAACTGCTGTCGGAGGTAACCAAGGAGAACCTCCACGACGAGATCGAGGTAGGGGAACCACAGGGGCGGGAGAGCTGGTAGTGCCTCCCCGGTATATTCCCAACCGGGGCGACGTTGTCTGGCTGCAATTCAACCCGCAGGCAGGACATGAACAGGCTGGCCATCGGCCGGCTGTCGTCGTGTCTCCGAAAGCCTACAATGCCAAAGTGGGTCTCGCGTTGTTTTGCCCGATTTCGTCGCAGGTCAAAGGGTATCCCTTCGAGGTCCCGCTCCCACCAGGGCTACGTGTCTCCGGCGCGATCTTGGCAGATCAAATTAAGAGCCTCGACTGGCGCGTCCGGCAGGCCAAACACATGGGCAGTGTCCCCGCCAAGGTTCTTGAGGATGTGTTGGCGAAAATCCAGACCCTGGTCGGTGACTCGTAATCGCCAGCGTCAGACCCTAACCAGCCACTTCAGTGCGTTGAGTCCCCGCCTCGGCGTTGAAATCGTCCCGCCGCTCTGGCGTTCGTCAGCGCCTTGCCCTTCGTGCTTTTCGTGCCCTTCTGTGGTTCTCCCCCGGCCGGGCGTCTACACGCAGTCGACGCAGCGGACGATGCCGCGGGTGGAGGTGTCGAGGAACTCCAGGAAGGTGCGGATTTCCGGGAGGTCGGGGATCTCTTCGCGTACCCGGTCCAGGGCCAGGGACTGGGGGAGGTCCGAGCGGTAGAGGATCTCGAAGGCATCGCGGATGGCGTTGATCGCCTCGCGCGGGAACTTGCGTCGCCGCAGCCCTACGAGATTGAGCCCCTGGGCCACCGCGCGGTTGCCGAGGACGGTCAGGAAGGGGGGGACGTCGTTGGCGACCGCCGAGGCGCCGCCCACCATGGCGTGCTCGCCGATGCGGACGAACTGGTGGACTGCGGAGAGGCCGCCGATGATCGCGTAGTCGCCGACATGGACGTGGCCCGCCAGGGCGACGGTGTTGGCGAGGATGCACTGGTTGCCCACCACCACGTCGTGGGCGACGTGGACTCCCACCATCAGCAGGTTCTGGTCACCGATGGTGGTCACCATCCGGTCGCCCTTCGTCCCTTTGTGGATGGTGACGAACTCGCGGACGGTGTTGTGGTTGCCGATCCGCACCTTCGACGGCTCTCCGGCGAATTTCAGATCCTGGGGCACGTCGCCCACCGAGACCGCCTGGTGAAAGCGGTTGTCAGTGCCGATCACCGTGTCGCCCTGGATCACGCAGTGGGGGCCGACGATGGTGCGTGCCCCGATGTGCACCTCTGGGCCGATCACCGAAAAGGGGCCGATCTCCACCCCTTCGGCGAGCTCGGCCCCCTCTTCGATGACGGCGGTGGGGTGGATCTTGGTCATGGCGCAGTTCCTGTGAAAGTTAGAGAAGATTCACTCTCTACCGGAAAAGGGGCGGCTGGCAAATGGGTTGCGCTGGACGGGGGCAATACCACGAAGGGCGCGGAGCGGTGTCAGGAAATACGATATAGTCTGACTGGTCAGACTATATGACTCCTGCGGAGGCGATGATGACCACATGGCCGGTGCAGAAGGCAAAGGCGCGATTGAGCGAGCTCCTGAAGCGGGCGGCCACCGAGGGTCCGCAGAGCATTACGGTACCCGGTCTGGAGGTGGTGAACCCATGGGGCCGATGAGCTCGCCGGTGGCGAAAAACGCCTCCCAGGCTGCGCCGTGTTTTTTTCGTGTCACCGGTGACACCGATCCCCTGGTTGTCTCCCCCGCTGCGTCTTCCCGTCTCTGCGCCTCTGCGTTGAAATCGTTGCGCCACGATCTCACCGCTGATCTCCCGAGATACCGTCCCTCCGGCCCGCCCCATTCGGGTCATGTTCGCGGTTGACCCAAACGGTCATCCGCCCGAACGCACCTCGCTACGGGCCGCTTATTCCACCGCCGCCGGTGTTGCCCCGGCGGCGCGGCTGCGGAGGGCGATGCCGCCGGCGAGGCAGACGAGGAGCATGCCGGCGACCGCCGGGAGGGTGGGGACTTCGTCCCAGGCAACCCAGCCGATGGCGCCGGCGAAGACGACCGCGAGGTAGACGAAGGGGCCGATCTGGGCGGCCGGGGCGCAGGCGTAGGCGCGGGTGAGCAGCAGTTGGCCGCCGGTGGCCAGGACGCCGCTGGCGATGAGCGGCAGCCAGAGGGCGGCCGGCGGGGTCTGCCAGCGCCACACCAGGGGCACCGCGGAGACGGTGCTGGCGATGAGGCCAAAGTAGAAGACGATGCGGACGGTGGGCTCGGAGCGGGTGAGGCGGCGGATGGAGACCATGGCGAGAGCCGCGAAGAGGCCGGAGAAGAGTCCTATCGCTGCCGCCGGGGGGATGCCGGCGACGGTCGGGTGGAGGATCAACAGGAGGCCGATGAAGCCGACCAGCGCCGCGGCCGCGAGGGTCGGGGTGACCGGCTCACGCAGCCAGAGCCACGCCACCAGGGGAATGAAGAGGGGCATGGTGAAGTTGAGGAGCATCGCCTCGGCGAGCGGCAGGCGGGCGAGGGCGTAGAAGAAGCAGTACATCGCCGCCAGACCGGAGAGGCCGCGCACCAGGTGGAGGTGGAGGCAGCGGGTGGCCAGCCCCCGCACACCGCGGCCGACGCCTCGGCGCACCAGCCACGGAGCGAGGGCGACGAGGCCGCTGGCGTTGCGAAAAAAGACCACCATCTCGTTGGGGAGGTGGTGTCCGGCGGTACGTACGCACACCCCCATCCCGGCGAACAGCAGCGAGGAGAGCGCCACGTAGAGGGCGCCGCGGCGTGGGTCGTGGGCACGGGCCATGGGGAGACACGCCGGAGAGACGGGGGGTGACGCCGGCGTGTCAGCCGATCGCGCAGGGTATCGCCTTGGGTGCTACGACGTGGGCTCCGGAGGTTTGGGCCCCTCCGGTGCCTCGGGGACCACAGGGGCCTCCAGGGCTCCGGGGGTTTCCGCCGTGGTGTCGGGCACACCCTCTGGGTCGAGCGACTGCTGCTTGCGCTCCAGCTTCTTCTGCCGCTTCTCTTCCTTCTTCTTCTTCTTCGCCAACTCCTTCTGGCGTCGTTCGAACTGGTAGTTGGTCCTGGCCAATGGGACTCTCCGTTTGTGGGGTGGTGGCGCGCGTTGGGTGATCAGACACGTGGCGCCGTCCGCGTTGGGGGGATTCTATGCCCGAATCGGCTGGTTCGGCGAGGTGCGACTCTGTCCCGATCGACACACGCCGGGCGATCCGTGGTAAGAAATTGGGCCGTCGCGATTCCCTCATCCCACCGCTGCCCCTCCTTCCATGAAGCGTCCCCTGAAACGGCCCCAGTTTTCGCCGAAGCGGATCGCGGTGTTGATCCTCCTCGCCTTGTTGGCGTTTGGGATCTCCCTGCTCATGGCAGAGGTGCGGCGCGGCGCCCTGGCGCTGCCGGTGGGCGACCGGGTGGGGTTGCTGGTGTTGGTGAACGTGGAGGTGCTGGTCATCCTGGCCCTCCTCTTTGTCCTCCTGCGTGCCCTGATTACCTATGCCTTCGAGCGCCGCCACTCGCTCGCCGGCTCCAACCTCAAGACCCGCTTCCTCCTCTCCTTTCTCCTCCTGTCGATCCTCCCGTCGTTGCTGCTGTTCGGGGTCGGGTCGCTCCTCATCCACCGCTCCATCGACAACTACTTTGCCTACCGGATCCAGGCGCCCCTGAAGACGAAGTCGCAGGACCTCAAGCCGACCCTGGTGCGGGTGGAGCGGTTTCTCAATCGGGAGCAGGCGGCGGCGCGCCGGCGGGTCGATGCGGCCCTGGCGGCGGTGGCGAAGGCGGAGCCGCCGGCGAGCGTCGAGGCGCTACGCGGGTTGATGGGGGTGTGGCTCACCCGCTTTGGGGTGAATGAGATCGTCGCCATCGGCGGCGACGGTACGGTGGTGGCGCGGGCGTCGGCGTCCTCGTGGTTCGGTCGCGGCCGAATGAAGGTGCCGCCGGAGCGGCTGGCGGCGGCGCGTCGCGGCGGGCCGGTGGTGTGGGCGGAGGACGACGGCACCCGGTGGGGGGCGACGGGGGGGGTCTCCATTTGGCTGGGCGGTGGTGAGGAAGTGGTGGTGGTGGTGCGAGGGCTGGTGCCGGAGGAGGTGGCGCGCACCCGCGCCGGGGTGGAGGACGCCCTCAGCTCGATCGGTCGGGTGGAACGGTACCGCGGTCTGGTGAAGGGGACCTACCTGCTGAATCTTGCGGTGGCGACCCTGCTGGTCCTGGTGGCGGCGGTGTGGCTCGCCTTTTACCTGGCGCGGCGGATCACCGAGCCGGTGCTGCATCTCACCGAGGCGACCGAGCGGGTGGCGGACGGCGACCTCGACTTTCGCCTCACCCCGCTCTCCGGTGGCGAGATCGGTCGCCTGGTGCGCTCCTTCTCGCGCATGGTGGAGGACCTGAAGCGATCGCGCGCGGCCACCAACGAGGCGCACGCCGAGCTCGCCGCGAGCCTCCGCGCCTTGCAGGAACGCAATGAGCTGATCGGCACCATCCTCGCGAGCATCGGCTCCGGGGTGGTCTCGGTCGATGGCGACGGCCACGTCCTCACGGTCAACCCGGTGGCGCGGGAGATGCTCGCCCTGGCGGGGGATGAGGAGGTGGTGGGGCGTGCCTATGGCGACCTCTTCGCCTCCGAGGCGTTGGTGGAGGTGGTGGCGCCGGTGGTCTCGGGGAGGGAGGAGTGGCGCCAGGGGTATGTAACTCTCGACCACGAGGGCAGCGAGCGGCGCCTGCGAGTCACCGCCCGGGCGCTACACGACGAGGCCGGCACCGCGGTGGGGGCGGTGGTCGCACTGCACGACTACACCGAGCTGGTGCGCGCCCAGAAGATGGCGGCGTGGCGCGAGGTGGCACGGCGTATCGCCCATGAGATCAAGAACCCCCTCACCCCGATCCGCCTCGCCACCCAGCGGCTGCGCCGCAAGCTCGCCCGCGGCGACGACGACTTCGCCGAGGCCTTCGACGAGGCGTCACGGATCATCCTCGAAGAGGTGACCGGCCTGGAGCGGCTGGTGAGCGAGTTTTCCGATTTCTCCCGCATGGCCGAGGCGCAGCTCGGCCCTACCGACCTCCACCGTACCCTCAATGACGCCCTGGGGCTGGTGGAGCTCGGCGACCGGGTGACGGTGCGCCGGGTGTTCGATTCCGCCATGCCCGAGGTGCGGATCGACGCGGCGCAGATCCGCCGTTGCTTCGTGAACCTGCTAAAAAACGCGGTGGAGGCGATGGAGGGGGGCGGGGAGATCACCGTCACCACCCGCTACAACCCCACTGCCGAGGTCTTCACTGTGTCGATCGCCGATACCGGTCCGGGGGTCGAGGTTGGGAGGCGTGACGACATCCTCCTGCCGTATTACACCACCAAGGTGAACGGTACCGGCCTCGGGTTGGCGATCGTCAAGCATGTGGTCGCCGACCACCGCGGCTACCTGCGGGTGCGCGACAACCCTCCCCACGGCGCCATCTTCGAGATCGAGCTGCCCGTCCACGGGTGAGGGCGCTGGCGCGCCCTCACAAGGGGGCGGACGGCCGGAGGCGAGGGGTGGGGTAGGAGCGAGCTCCCGCTCGCGAACCGCGCCCGTGGCGCGGCCGGCCCGGCGGGCCGGGATCGCGGGTGTCGTGTGGCGTAGGGCCAGAACCCGGAGTTGCCCGGAAGGCAAGATTCACCACCGAGGTCACCGAGGCCGCAGAGGTCTCGCTCCAGACCACCGGCGGCGCAGGCAGCACGGCGCACGGAGGACCTTACCCTGCAGGGATGCACCATGAAGACCCTATGGAGTGACCGGCTCCATTTCGTAGG
>CAZRGD010000119.1:0-7434 GCA_964599505.1 uncultured Nitrospirota bacterium
ACGTGGGGGTGGTGGTCGAAGAGGGCGTCGCCGGGTCCGAGGTTTCGCTCCAGGCGGGCGGCGGTAGAGGAGAGGACGAGGGTGGCGTCGAGGTGAAACTGGTCGGCGAGGGTGCGCTGCCACTGCTCCGCCAGGTGGGGTGGGCAGAGGACGGCGGTACGCTGAACCTCGCCTCGGTCGACGAGCTCGCGGGCGATGAGGGCGGCCTCGACCGACTTCCCGACGCCGACGTCATCGGCGATCAGGAGGCGGATCGGGTCGAGGCGTAGGGCCATGAGCAGCGGCACGAGCTGGTACGGGCGCGGCTCAACGGCGATGTGGGCGAGGGAGCGGAAAGGGCCGGCACCGGAGCGGAAGCCGAGGCGCACGGCGTCGCGGAGCAGGGTGCAGGAGCGGTGGTCTCCCAGCTCGCGGGTGGGGTCCGGGAGGGGAAACTGGGCCGACTCGACCCGCTCCAGAGGGAGGTAGATGCCGGTGACCTCCTCCTCGCTACCGCCGAGGGGGCGGAGGACGAGGAGGTCTTGCTCGGACTGCGATTCCGGGAGGACCACCCACTCGCGGCCACGCGCCTTGACGAGGGAGCCGACGGCGTAGGTCATGGGGTGTCGAGCCTCGCCAGCTCGGCGCGGCCGTCGTCGAGCGAGGGGAGCAATCCACCGCTCGTGGGATCGTCACACCACCTCTGGGCCGCTTTCTTGATCGACTCTTTCTCCTGGGGGTAGCGGTGCTCGAACCTCTCCTTGAGGGGTTCGGCCTCACCGATCGC
This sequence comes from uncultured Nitrospirota bacterium, assembly GCA_964599505.1. GTDB lineage: Bacteria > CG2-30-53-67 > CG2-30-53-67 > CG2-30-70-394 > CG2-30-70-394 > CG2-30-70-394. Next base: position 767 of record CAZRGD010000119.1, read on the forward strand.
CTCCTCGCCCAAGAGGGCGAGGAGCCAGGTCTCGATGCTCCAGGTGGGAACCGGTGTGGCGATGCGCTCGTTGGACTCGCGGCGCCTCACGCCGGCGTTGTCCAGCTCTGCCTCCAGCTCCCTCTTGCGCCCCTCGACACCGATGCGGTCTCCGTCTCGTACAGCGATGAGAGAGAGACCGTGCTGGTAGTTCTTGGAACGCAGGACCCGCACCTCCATCGGATACCGCTTGCGCACCCACGCCTCGGCTGCCCCTTTGCCTTTGGGAAGCGTTTGAAAGCGGAACTTGCGCGTGTCGTAGCCAAGTCCTTCGAGGAGGTGACGAAAGAACCGCTCCGTCCGTTTGTCCTCGGCCAGAACGACGCCACGCATCTGCTGTCGATCACTCGCCACCGATCAGCCCCCGGGCGATCTGTTCCGATGCCTTGAGCCCGCTCTCCCGCTCGAAGATCGTTTTTCGCACGCGGACCGGGCCTCCGTCGGGCCGCTCGAAGAGCAGAGGGTGCTCGGCGGCCAGGAAGTCGATCGCCTCCGGGTGGTGGGAGATCAGGAAGAGCTGGCCGTCGTCCCCGAGGGCGTCGTCGAGCTGGATGAGCCACGGCTGGATCTCGGTCAGTCCGACGTAGTTCTCCGGCTCGTCGATGAGGAGGACCTGGGGTCCACCGTTGTGGGCGATGAGGAGGGTGTAGAGGATGACCAGGGCGCGCTGGCCATCGGAGAGGGCCTCGAAGTCGATCTCGTAGGCGGTGTCGTCCGGCGTGACCAGCTCGGCCACGAGGTCGCGGGTCCGCCCCTGTTTGCCGGCGCCCTTGAGCGCCAGGGCGCGGAGCTCGGGGATCGCCTTGCGAAGATTGTCGAAGAGGTGCTGGAGCTCCGCGGCCCGTTCCTGAGAGATGTGGCGGTACCACGAGGCGAAGTTTGCGCCGTTGATCTGGAGGGCCTGGTTTTCCTCGTGGCTGGTGGAGGCGATGCCGGTTGGGTCGAGCTTGTGCACGTGGATGCGGCGGAGGTGGTCGAGGAAGGCTTTGAGGTCGGTGGTTTCGGGGCGCTCTTCGATCTGGGCGAGGAAGGAGCGCACCCCGCGGAAGGGGAAGGTGGTGCCTTCGGCTCCCCCGTTGTTGTGCAGGTGGACCGCACCCTCGGCGTAGGCGAAGAGGGTCCGGTCACCGCAGGTGACACGCTCCTCTTTGATGGAGGCGTGTGAGCGGCTCCGGTCGTGCTCGACGACCAGCTTGTAGCGGTAGGTCGCACGTTCGATCCGGACGTCGATCTCGAACTTTTGGAGGAGGCGTTCGTCCCAGCGGGTCAGGTCGTCGGCAGGGAAGAGGGGGTCGACCCCATGGCCGTCGAGGGTGAGGGCGAGGAGGCGGGTGATGAGGTCGATGAAGGAGCTCTTGCCGCTGCCGTTCGCCCCGATCAGCAGGTTCACCCGCTCGGCTTCGATCTCGAAGTTCGAGAAACAGCGGAAGTTATCGACGTAGACACGGGTGATCATCCGGCTCTCCTGCCTTGCGGTGTTGAGTTACGGTACGAAGTCTTGCGTCCGGTCAGCTCTTCCGCAAGGAAGAGGGGTCACCGCCACCGGCCTCCTGGGTGGGAGCTCCGAAGATGGTCGGGTTCGCCCGCAGGATCTCCTCCCAGTCGTGCTGGTGGTGAAAGCGGAGGACGTGGTAGCCGAGGTCTTCGAGACACTCCGTTTGCTCGGTGTCCTTGGCCTGCTGCCCAGGGGTGTCGTGGGGGGGACCGTCGATGAAGACGGCGACGCCTTCGTGCTCGTAGAGGAAGTCGGGGCGGACGTAGCAATCGTCGATGTTCTTTTGGCTGGTGGAGGGAAGGCGGAGGCCAAGGCGGTCGACGAGCTGGATCCAACGTCTCTCCAGCCCCGAGTCCGTCAGGCGCATGAGGCGCTCGACCTGTTCTTCCCGCGGGCGAGGGGCCGGCGAGGTGGCGACGGTGCCACCCATCCAGGCGGAGAGGAGAGCGGCAATCCGCTTGCGGTCGATGCGCCGGTGATCGCGCTGGTTGTAGTAGGAGAGGAGGCAGTCGTAGCAGGCGGCCTCGCACTCCTCTTTCGCCCGCGCGGCTTTGCCGCGGTCGTGGCCGGTGTCGGGATCGAAGTGGCAGAGGTCGAGGGCGACGCGAGCCACCTCGGAAAGGGTGGCGGGGTCTTCCACGAGGCGGCGGAGGACGCCGGCGCCACCCTCGGCGGCCTCGTAGAGGAGAATGGTGTGGCGGTTGTCCTCGTCCGGCAGGGGCTCCGCGGAGAGCTCGTTGTCTTCGAGCTGGAAATGGGCCTGGAGGGCGGCCTTGAGAGCCGCCTGGAGAGAGGCCATCTGGCCTGCATCGAGATCGGTAGCCGGGGTGACGAGGACGCAGTTGCGGCGGTCCTCAACGTAGGGGATGACGCGCTCCTGACGCGGTGATTCGGGGTCTTCCGGGTCATCCGCGACGGCCTTGTTGCGTGCCCAGAAGCCGCGTTCGACATCTAGCATGTAACCGGTCTGGTCCTTGTTGACCCGTCGCCGCCAGCCGAGGTTGATGCGCCAGAGGGTGGCGGCGTGGCCGTAGATGAGGGAGGCGAGGGGCGCACCGTCGGGACCAGTGAGGGTGGCACGGCGTTCCCAGGGGACGCCGTCTCGCAGGGCGAAGCGGATCCCGGTCTTGATCTCGTAGCCGAGGCGGAGGCGTTCCTCCTCATCGGAGTTGATCCGATCGCGACGCCGAGTGGCGACGTTCTGCATCCGGAAGAGGTTGTCCATGGGGGGCGGGAGCTGACTGCCGCATCGCTCGCAGAGATCCGGGGAAGGGTCGTCTCCCAAGGGGTGGAGATAGCCGCAGGTGTCGCACTGGACGGCCCGCCGGGTGAGGCCGGTCTCTTCACTCTCGACCGGCAGGATGACCTTGTTGATGACGTAGCGAGATCCCTCGTGGTAGACGATGGCCCGGGGGCCGTACTCGGAGATCGCCAGGAATCGTGGCCGCGACAGGAACTCGTCCCGGCCCTCGCGATGACGCCGCCCCGGGATGTAGGCCGAGAGGGGCAGGCGGGGGAAGTTGTAGCCGGGGAGGAAGCCTTCGCTGGCGAAGTACCGGTAGCTGTAGAAGTCGGAGTGGACCCAGCTCTTGCTCTCCAGGAGGAGCTCTCGCTGGGACACGGCCTCTGCCCACAGGCGCTTCGCGTACTTTCGATCTCTCGGGTCGCGGGCGGCATCCTGAATGATCCGGTGCTGGCGCTGCATCTGGCTGAGGGCTGCCTGATGGAGGCTGCGCCAGCGGTCACACGCCTCCTCGAAGGTGTGGGGAATCTGGTCGAGCACCCGCTGGAGCCACTCGTCCACGGAGCCGTCTGGCTGGACGAGGGCGTCGATGGCAGAGCCCAGGGCCTCGCGGGCGTGGTGGCGGGTTCGCTCTCGGGCGGCGCTGTCCTGGACGGCGGTCCGGACGTCGGGGAGAAGCTCCAGGGTGGGATTTTCGCCGTTGACGTCGAGGATGTCCGCCAGGGAGCTCCTGAGGTCGAGACCCACGTTGGCGAGCCAGATTGCCTGAACGTGTGCCCGCAGCATGTCCTCGTTGGCGAGGTCGAGACGGGGCGGTGCCACCGCCCCGGCCACCATCTGCTCCTGCCGCTTGAAGAAGTACTGATCGTGGGGGCTGCCCACCGCGCAGTAGGTGAAGACGAAGGCCGGCTGTCCACTCCGTCCGGCCCGGCCGCTGCGTTGCGCGTAGTTGGCCGGGGTGGGTGGGACGTTGCGCATGTTGACGACGTTGAGCTGGGCAATGTCGACACCCAACTCCATGGTGGGTGAGCAGTAGAGGATGGGGAGGTGGGCGTGGCGGAAGCTGTCCTCGCGTTCTTGCCGCATTTTTGCGGGGACCTGAGCCGTGTGCTCCCGCGCCTCAACCCGCTTCAGGTCGTGGGTGTCGGAGCGGTAGAAATCGACAAAGAAGGGATTGGTTCGGTGTCCCTCCGCCGGCGCGTTGGGCACCTTGACCGGATCGTGGAAGGCGTGCTCGCCGTCGCCCGCCTTCCACACCATGGCCGAGGCGTTGAGCTGGTAGCCGGGGACATCCTCCTCATTCCGCGGCTCCATCACGCGATGGACCAAGCCGGGGATGGTGAGGATCTCCAGCAAGTGGACGATGACCTGCTGGATGTCGTCGGTCTTTAGTTTGTCTTGGAAGCCGGGAAAGGTGTTGGCCTGTTTGAGATAGAGCCCGAAACCACCGCGGGGAGAGAGTGCGATGGTCAGGCCACCGGAGCGGTCCTGCTGGCTACCCGGCCTTGGGAAGACAACCCGACTGCGCTCCGGCTGCTCCGCTTCATCCATCGCCCAGGGGGGGATGAGGTACTGGCTGGAGAGTTGCTGGATGGACTCCTGTTCGATGGGCTCGAGGTAGTCGACCCGGATCGCCAGCTCACGGCGCAGGTAGTCGAGGAGCACACGGCAGACCCTCTCGCGCTCGGGCGGATCTGCATCGGCCAAGAGCGGGTGGCGAGTGGCCCACTTGGGCTCATCCCGGCAGACCTCTGCGAGGGAGAGATAGTCGATGGTGAGGAGCCCGCTCTGCTCCAGGTTCGGGGAGGTCACCCGCCAGCCACGTCGCAGATCCCGGTAGAGGTAGTACCCCAGGGCGCGGCGTAGCGCCTTGTCGGTCTCTTCTCTCTGGAGGTACTCCACCTCCGGGTTGGCCGCGTAGAGCTCCAGCGGGAGGCCGAGGGCCTCGAATACCTTGCGGGTGAGTTGGTCGTGGCGGATGCCCTCTTCACCCGCCCTCTCCACCGCATCGCAGAGGGCCGAGCGCAGGAGGCCGATCTCGACGAAGTCATTGAAGTGGCCCGCCTGCAGCGAGGCGTCCTGGCGGTTGTCGGTGAAGCTGAGGAGCTTGCGGGCCTCGGGGCGCAGGGTGGGATCGTTGCGGAGCTTGCGGATGGTAGAGAGGGAGAGAACCGTGGTGGCGGTGCTCCGTCCCTCGGAGCCGAGGGTGGCGAGCTTGCCGAAGTCCGACTTCTGGCGCGGCGTGTAGGTCACACCACAGTGGAGACAGAAGAGGAAGGGGGTGTCGAAGTAGTGCGCTTGAAAGTTGCCGACGCCCTCGGCACCGGCGGGAGAAAGGGTGATCGGTTTGGGGAGCCGCTTCTTGCGGTCCGCGCGGACCCGTGGCGTGCCGTCCCGGTGCTCCAGCCAACTGTCGGGGAGACGGTCGATCAGCTCCGGCCCCGCCGAGGGCCAGGGTGTGGTGGTGTTGATGTAGAGGAAGCCGGGGTCGCCGTCGTCGTTTTCGATGTGGTCGTTGATCTCGCGCGGGATGTAGATCGTGCGGCCTTCATCATCGAGGGATCGCCGTACGACGTAGTACTCCTGGCCGCATTCGCGGCAGAAGGCGATGGGGAGGAGGACCTTCTGGCGGTTGCTGCCGGGGACGTATTGCTGGGGCTGGACCGTGACGTGGCGAACATCCTCCGCTTCGGGGGAGACGTAGACGGATTCGCCCTTGGAGATGAACTGATGGAGGCGAAAGGCAAACACGGGGTGGCCGTGCTCGTCGTGGAGCTGGTGCCCGGCGAGCAGGGTCTCCCTCAGCGCGGTTCCACACTGAGCGGCGGGTACGCCAGTCTGGCTTGCGAGTCGCGCTGCCGCTCCCTCTTCACCCGCAAGAGGGATCGGCCTACAGCGCACGAGGCGGCCGGTCTCCGCTTCGGTCATGAGTCCCAGATTGGACTCGATCCAGGAGGCGAGAGGGTCGGCGAGGAAGTCTGTCGTCGTGGCGGGGAGGCTGGCAGCACCGGTGAGCCGGTCTTGCAGCGCAGCGAGATAGGTCGGCTCTTCCAGATTGGCGGGCGGCGTCACTCGCCGGAGGGTCTCGCCGATGATGCGTGCGGGCTTCACCTCGTCGCCGAAGAGATGGCTCGCAACCTCGGCAACCTCCCGCTGTTGCTCCTCCCAGGTCCCCCCGCCGGCGAGGGTCGCGGAGGTGCCGACGTGGAGGAGCTCTTTCGCGTCGCACGCCTGGCGCAGACGCCGGACCAACATTGCGACGTCGGCGCCCTGGCGCCCCCGATAGGTGTGGAGCTCATCGAGGACCAGAAAGCGTAGACCCTTCGCTGCCTTGACGAGCTTGCTCTCCCGCGGGCGCGTCAACACCAACTCCAGCATGACGTAGTTGGTCAGCAGGATGTCCGGAGGGTTGGCGATGATCTCGGAGCGCTCCTCTTCACTCTCCTGGCCGGTGTAGCGCCGGTAGGTAACCGGCGGATGGCCCGCCGGATAACCGTGCTCCAGGAACTTCTTCAGCTCTCCCTGCTGGCTGTTTGCCAGGGCATTCATCGGGTAGACGATGATTGCCTGAATTCCCTTACCGCTTCCTCGCCGCAGGACGTGATCGACGATGGGGACGATGTACGCGAGGCTCTTGCCGGAACCGGTACCGGTGGTGAGGACGTAGCTGTCGCCCGCTCGCGCGGCCTGGATCCCCTCGACCTGATGGCGATGGAGGCGAAACGGGGCGCCGACCGTGCCGTTCTCGCGCTTGTCCCGGAAGATGTTGATGCACTCGGGGTGCAGCACGCCGCCGTCGAGCAGCTCCTGGAGCGTCTCTCCGGACTCGAAGGAAGGATTGAGCTGGATGAGGGGGTCAGGCCACAGGAAGCCGTGGTCCATCTCCTCGTG
>CAZRGD010000120.1:0-7398 GCA_964599505.1 uncultured Nitrospirota bacterium
CCGTACGCCTCGCCCCGGGGGTGGCGGCCGACCTCTTCAACCTCGCCACTCTCTACCTCCTGCAGGAGCGCTACCCGGAGGCGATCCGCACCTTCGACCGGGTCATCCGCCTCCAGCCGCCCTTCCTCGACGACACCTACGCCTACCTCGGCTACTGCCTCGACCAGATGGGCGCCACCGAGGAGGCCCACCACGCCTGGCAGACCGCCCTCGAGCTCGACCCGAACAACGCGGTGGCGCGCCGCTACCTCGGTGGAGGGGAGGCGGCCATGGCGCCCGCGCCGTCGCTAAAGTCGTCGCCATCGCCGACCCAGCGGCGATGACCGGTGGCGCGGTACCGAGGGGTGGGCTCGGATGGCTTCTGCATCGCTACGGTGGAGCTTCCTCTTGGAGGTGTACCGGCTGACGCCGCGGAGGGCGGAGAAGGCGGTGTAGGATCGGGCAATCTCATTTGGAATGGAGCCGCCATGAGTCTGGCCGAGAAGCTTCCGCGCCGTTTTACCTATGCCCATTACTGCCGCTGGCCGAACGAGGAGCGGTGGGAGCTGATCGACGGAGAGGCGTGGGATATGTCGCCGGCGCCGATACCGCTGCATCAGGAGGTGAGCGGGCGCCTTTTCTACCGTTTGTACGGGCACCTGCGTAACCACGGGTGTCGTGTCTTCGCAGCCCCGATCGACCTCCTTCTCCCGGATACGCCTATCCCCTTAGCTCAGGACCCGTACCCGATGGGAACACGAAGGCAGGAAAGGGGGAAAACACGAAAAGTTTCGGTGGAGTTTTTTCGTGTTTTCAAGTTTTCGTGCCTTCGTGTTCCGCATTCGCCGATTTGTTCTGGGGCTTCATGAGCTAAGGGAATACGCAGTCTCCCGGAAGCAGATGAGGCGGACGACGCGGTCGAGACGGTGGTGCAACCGGATCTAGTGGTGGTCCGCGACGGTGAAAAGGTGCGCGAGCGCTACCTGCGTGGCGGGCCGGATCTGGTCGTAGAGATCGTCTCTCCGTCGACGGCACGCAGGGACGAGGGGATCAAGCGGGATCGTTACGAAGGGGCCGGCGTGACAGGCTCCTAGTACCGCACCTGAAAGACGTTGCGCACCGGCGTTCCGAGAAAGCGCTCCGCCAGGGCGGCGAAGGTGTGGGGCAGGTCGGTGAGGTAGAAGGTGTGGCCGCCTCCCGCCCCCCGTTCCGCGCCCACCGCCGTGGCGACCGCGGCGGCGGTCTCCTCCGCCGAGTCGATCAATGCCACCCCTGGTCCGAGGAGGTCGGCGAGGAGAGGCTTGAACAGGGGGTAGTGGGTACAGCCGAGGACCAGGGTGTCGATGTGCTCGGCGCGGAAGTCCTGTAGATAGTGGTCGAGGGCTGCCCGCGCCACGTCGTTGTCGGTCCAGCCGGCCTCCGCCAGGGGCACCAGCAACGGGCACGGCCGCGACAGGGTGCGCGCCGCCGGCAGGCGCGCGCGGATCGCCTGGACATACGCCTGGGAGTCGATGGTCGCCTCGGTGCCGATGATGCCGATGCGGCCGCTGGTGCTTGCCCGCGCCGCGGCGGTCGCCCCCGGCTCCACCACCCCGATCACCGGGATCTCCACCGCCCGGCGCAGGGCGTCCAGGGCGACGGCGGAGACCGTGTTGCACGCCACCACCAAAAGCCGCACCTCACGCTCCAGGAGAAACCGCGCCCCCTCCACCGCGTAGCGGCGCACCGTCTCCGCCGACCGCGTCCCATACGGCACCCGCGCCGTATCCCCGAGATAGACCAGGGGCTCGTCGGGCAGCCGCGCCGCGATCTCGCGGAAGACCGTGAGGCCGCCGACACCGGAGTCGAAGATGCCGATGGGGCCAGGGGTCATGGGCGGTCAGGGTAGTGGAGAGCAGAGGGGGATGGCCGCGACCTGTGCCACGACCGGCGCAAGGGAACATCAAACCCGGCCGCTTGAAAAGCACCGACGGGTGCCAGGACAACCACTGCCCAACGCAGAAGAGAGGATCAGCAGAAATCGCAATGCAGGCCGAGATGGCACCGTCCGTAGGGCGGGCTTCAGCCCGCCGAGCACCGTAACTTTCTGAGATGACGGCGTTGGTCGGCCTCTGCCGACCCTACGGTCAGGTGCCACATCTTGTTTCCGCTGATCCTCAGAGCCGCAGGAGAAATTGAGCCTCCCCGGAACCAGTCCCCTCTCGCCCCGAGGAAGAGGGACAGGGCGAGCGGAAAATCTTGCCGCGCATGCGCCGCACTCCGGCTATCACTGTATCTTACCCTCCACCCGAGCTCGGTGGCGCCCCGTCACTTCCGTGATTGCCAGCGCGCAGGGTGACGCGCTGCATGCATGCAAGCGACGACAACGAGTCGATCACCGACGACGCGGTAATAGAGGCCGTATGGAAAGCGATCCAAGAGGATCCGCCGTGTACCTCGGTGGACCACGGGATAAGCATCTGGATGCTCGAAGATGAAGAGCGTCGCCCGCTCCACGGCCTTGAGAAACTCTTCTCCAAGACCAAACCGCTGCGCCTCATACCACTCTTAAGCTGCCTCGACGTCGGCCGCGGCGGCGGGCCGAAATCCCGTCTGCCTCACTGCTTACGGCCGTGAAGCTGGCGCTTGACCTCTTCCCAGGGGATCGTCTCCACATCTCCCCGGTCCAGCTCATCGAGGCGGCGATCGAGCTCCTCTCGGTGGGCCTGCGTCAACGGGAGAGCATCGGGAACCTTCCGCAGGCTCTCCCACAACACCTCGAGAAGATGAAGCCGCTGCTCGGTCGTGAGTGTTTCGATGTCGATGGCGGGTGGGTTCATGGTGTCACTATATCGCAGACCTTCTTCAAAGATCTCAAACGCTTTGGCGCTGAAAACGCGTTAGCGCAGGCCCGACGCACTCTACTGCCTGAATCTGCCTTGTCAGGTAGAAGGGGACGGATGGTCACGACGGATCGCCTGAACCACGTGGTCGAGTTGTTGGAGAAACCGGGATCGGTCCCGCTTTTCCAGCGGTGGAGGTCCGCCGGTGATCTGTCCTGCCTCACGGAGATCGGACAGCAGCCCCCGAGTCGCGACGGCATCACCGATGTTGTCTTCCGTGAACGGCCTTCCGGTGGGACCGATCACCCGTGCCCCTTCCTTCAGACAGCGGCTCGCCAGCGGAATGTCGGCGGTGACCACAATGTCGTCAGGCTGCACGTGATCGACAATCCAGTCATCGGCCGCGTCGAACCCGTCCGCTACAACTTCGAGGGCGATCCCTGGTTCATCCGGCACGCGCATCCAAGCGTTCGCCACCAAGGTGACCCCAAGGCAACATCGGCGCGCGACACGGTAGACCTCCTCTTTCACCGGGCACGCATCGGCATCTACGAAGATGTGCAGCAACGGAAACTCCTCACCATCCCGGCGGATCGGGCTCGGGTTGTACATGTGGCCAGCGCAGGTCAGGCGCAGGGTGCAGCGCCTTACCGGAATGCGCGTCGACGGGTTTGTTCTGGCTTCTAGGAGCCTGTCGGACTTATGCACGATCTACTGCGGAAAAGCGGATCTCGGCCCGGATCGCGCCCCATTCTTCGTTGCATAGGCCTACTATGCGCCTCGAATGGGTCACAATCCGGACTCGAGCCCGCTTTCCCTCGTGACCGATCGCATAAGTCCGACAGGCTCCTAGGAGTCTGGCTCGGCGGCCGCCACCCGCGCGGGGAGGAAGGCCAGAATCACTTCCTTCCTTGCACGGACCTTGCGGCCGACGCACTCAATCAAGCCCATTTGTGCTACCGCATTGATATCTCTTGATAGGGTCTTCGTGGTCTTGCGCGAGTACTCTCGTGCAAGGCGTGCGGAAAGGTCGGGGATATCGGCGCGGTTCACCCAGCCACGGTCATCCGTGATTTTCGATAGCGCGAGGACTAGGCGCCGCCGCCGCAAGTGGGGTTGAGAGCCCTTACCGAAGCGTTCGTAGACGTAGTTCCGCCAAGTCGTATCCCACTGCATCCGTCGTATGACTTCGAGTTGCTCCTGGAGCTCCTCAACGAGGCCCCGGACTGCATAGGTAATGAACTCATCCATCTTGCCGCCGGATCTGCTTGCCCGGTCAAGTTGGCGGTAGTACTCCGTTCGCGTCAGGTTGTAGAAGTTGCTCAGGAGGTGAGCCGCAGGGGTTGGGAAGCCTGCTTGAAGGAGGTAGCGGAACTCAATCAGTCGAGCGGTTCTCCCGTTTCCGTCTCCAAATGGATGAATCCAGACAAAGTAAAGATGAGCAGCAATTGCCGCCAGGACTGAGTACGGCTGTTCCAGGCCGTTCGGCGGAGCCAGCTCGTTGAGCCAGTCACAGAACTTGCCCAGCAAGAGCTCGCAGTCTTCCGCTGGTGCACCTCGGTATCGTCCGACCATGATAGAGTGCGATCGAAGATCACCCGGTACGACGTCTTCTTGCAGGGGTAGCTCGTTCAGAACGAGGCGATTGTACCCTCGGATCTCGTCAATTGTGATCGGGCCCGAATCGCCACGAATAATACCGTTTCCGATGTCGTTGCACGCGGCAACGATGTTGTCGATCTCCTGCGTTAGGTATTTCCGAGAGGGCGGCAACTGCAACCGTCCCTCAAGATGCTCTCGCACCTCGTCTTCGGTCAGCGTGTTGCCCTCGATGGCTGTAGTGGCGAGCGCCCCCTTTGCCAGATACACAGCATGGAGTTTCTGCGCAGAGTTGGGGTCCAGAGGGACTCCCGCGATGTGTTCGGTCTTGGAGACGGCCTCGCCGAGAAGAAGCCACGATGTGGTATCGAGCTCTCGAACATCCAGGGTGAAGTCAAGCCACGGATGTGTCTTCTCGTATGTCCTCATGACTGTCCCTCATAAATCATTATAAACTAGTAACTTACGGACACAATGGAAGCTTTAATGTCCCACTAGGATAGCCAATCTCCGCGAACCAACGGGCGGATGCAAGGAGATTTTGCCCCGCCTCGGGGACGTCGAGCGCCCCGAGCACTTTGAGCCGACGTCTCGGGCTAGGAGTCTGTCGGGCTTTGGCGATCGTCGCGAGGGAAAGTGGGCTCGAGTCCGGATTGCGATCCGTTTGAGGAGCATATCGGGAATCTGTGACGAAAAACGGGGCGCGATCCGGGCCGAGATCCGCTTTCCCGTAGTAGATCGGGCCAAAGTCCGACAGGCTCCTAGGGGATAGCGGAGCTTCGAAGGCGGCTCCCGGTGGCGTGACCCAGGGTGTGGACGAGACATGGTGGCTCTTCCGGTTCGCGGCCAAGGCCGCCGCTACCGCCCCCGCTTCCGTATCGCCTGGGCGATCTCTCGGTCGGCATCGCGTGCCTTCATGTCCTCCCGCCGGTCCTGGTCTTTCTTGCCGCGCGCCAGGGCAATCTCCAGCTTGATGTACGGCCCCTTGGCGTAGAGGCGGGTCGGGATGAGGGTGAGCCCCTGGCGGCCGAGCTTGCCCACCAGGCGGTCGATCTCACGCCGGTGCAGGAGCAGCCGTCGCGGCCGGTCGGGATCCTGCGTCTGGATGTTGCCGTACTCCCACGGGGCGATGTGGCACCCCACCAGGTAGACCTCGCGCCCCTGCAGGTGGGCGTATGCCTCGTTCAGGCTCGCCCGGCCGGCGCGGATCGATTTCACCTCGGTGCCGCGCAGCTCGATCCCTGCCTCGAATCGCTCGAGGATCTCGTACAGGCGGCGCGCCTGCTTGTTGGCGGCGAAGACCTTGGTGGTGGGCTTGACCATGGGAGAGGGCTTTCAGCGGTCAGCGGTCAGCGGTCAGCGTACAGCTTTCTGCTTTCTGCTTTCAGCGACAACGTCTTCCCCTCCGGCAAGCGAACCGCTCCAACCACCGTCCTCTCGTGATCCCCACGTAACCCCTCTCTCCACCGGAGCCACGGTACCCCTCCGCTGAGAGCTGAAAGCTAATCTGTGGCGAAGCCGGCCTCGGTGAGCGCCTGCTTGATCTCCGCCAGGTCGTACCCCTTGTGGTCGCACTTCAAAAAGCAGGTGGTCTCGCCCGGGTAGAGGACCGCCTCGCGCACCCCGCGCACCGCGGTGAGCGCCGCCTCCGCGGCCGCCACCGCCGCCTCGTCCGTCACCCCCTCCACCTCCACCATCACCGAGGTGACGTAGCGGATCGGCGCCATGGTGAGGGCGATCAGCAGCCACGCCACCGCCACGATCGCCAGGGCCACGAAGAGGGAGCCCACCCCGTGGGCATAAAGTGCCCCACCCACCGCGCCGCCGATGCCCGCGCCGGCGAACTCCGCCATGTTGTAGACCCCGATCCCGGTGCCGCGTAGCCCCACCGGTGCCGCCTTGGAGACCATCGACGGCAACGACGCCTCCAGAACATTGAAGCCGATGAAGAAGAGGAGCATGCCAATGGCGATCCCGGCGAGCGACCCGCGCCCCAGGTAGATCACCACCCCCGCCGCCCCGACCAGGGCGATGGAGGCGAGGAAGAACTCGCGCAGCTTGTGCTTCACCTCGCCGAGGATGATCGCCGGCACCATGAGGACCAGGGAGCAGAGGATCACCGGCCCGTACACCTTCCACTGGCCGGCCTGCGGCAGGAACGGCTCCAGCAGCAGCGGCACGGCGAAGAAGAGGGCGGTGAGGGTGAGGTGGAGGGCGAAGATCCCGAAGTCGAGGCGCAGGAGCTCCGGGGTGGCGAGGACCCGGCCGACGTCGGCGGGGGTGAGCTCGGCGTCGCGGTGGTGGACCACCCGCTTCGGTGTGGGGACGGCGACGTAGAGGAAGACAATCGAAAAGAGCGACAGCCCCGCGATCAGCCAGAAGATCCCGTCCACCCCGAGCCAGCCGGCCAGCGCCGGTCCCAGCATTACGGAGAAGGCGAAGGTCATCCCGATGGTGCCGCCGATCATCCCCATGGCGCGGGTGCGGTTCTCGTCACGGGTAAGGTCGGCGACCAGGGCGATGACCACGCTCGCCACCGCCCCGGACCCCTGGAGGAGACGGCCGACGATCATCCAGCCGATCGTGTGCGACGAGGCCGCGACCACCGAGCCGACGGCGAAGATGAGCATCCCGGCGGCGATCACCGGTTTGCGGCCGATGCGGTCGCTAAGCATCCCGAAGGGGACCTGCAGGAGCGTCTGGGTGATCCCGTAGGCGCCGAGCGCCAGGCCGGCGGAGGCGTGGCTCGCCCCCTTCAGGGTCAAAGCGTAGACCGCGAAGACCGGCAGGATGAGGAAGAGGCCGAGCATCCGCAGGCCAAAGATCGCCGCCAGCGAGATCGCGGCGCGCCGCTCCTCGGGATCGAAACCGTTCTCCTTGTGAGCCATCAGCTCCCCTTGTCTATGCGTGAACAGCCCGCCGGCCTAGGCCAAGGTTGGCTGGGCCGCGAGCGCGCGGGAGTATCGGGGGGGCGGCGGCTCTGCGGTAGGGGCTCGCG
>CAZRGD010000121.1:0-7396 GCA_964599505.1 uncultured Nitrospirota bacterium
GCGGTATCCCCACCGCCACCCCTTCACCGGCGGCGACCCGCGCGGTGGGGCGGTGGTCGCCGACGCCCTGGCGCGGGTGGAGGCCACAACGCTGGCCGAGCGCCCCTTCGCCACCCTCTCCGGCGGCGAGCAGCAGCGCTGTCTCATCGCCGCCGCCCTGGCGCAGGAGCCGCGGGTCCTGCTGTTGGACGAGCCATCGGCGGGGCTCGATCCGCCCCACGGCCGCCGCCTCTTTCGGCTCCTCGCCGAGCTCGCCGCCGGTGGCATGGCGGTGGCGGTGGTGACCCACGATCTCAACCTCGCCGCCTGCTTCGCGCACCGCATCTGCCTGTTGGCGGCCGGTCGCGTGGTCGCCACGGGGAGCCCAGGGGCGGTCCTCACCGACGCCAACATCGAGCTCGCGTACGGCCCCGGCCTGGTGGTCGGCCACCACCCCGCCGCCCCCTGCCCGGTGGTCCTCGCGGCGCCGTAAGCCTGCCGTCCGGACCACGGGGGAGACGGGGAGACGTGGAAGCCTTGAAGGCCGGCCTCGCGCAGAGGCGCCAAGGCGCAGAGAGGAGAGACCGCCCCGAGACCGGGCGTCGTTCGCGGTGGAGGGAGAGAGCGACGGGTCGCGTGAGACCCCGCCTTCCGGGCCGGAATGGGAGTCAGGTGCAGCAGGGACGGCACCACGCCTTCCTCTCTTCCCCCCTCTGCGTCTCCGCGTCTCTGCGCGAGGCCCCCAACCGGCAATTATTGGCGGCGCATGAGGATTACCGCTATCGCGATGGCTAGAACCCTTCCCCGGTCGTGCGCCGATGCCACCCTCGTCGAGGCAATGCACGAGCCCCCTTGCCCCCAAGTTTCCCCGTGTCCCCCGTGGTGAAAACCGGACCTCGGCTCCCCGTTCCCGGCCCCCCGAGGCCATGGTAGAGTCGCGGCGGTCCAAATTCTTACTTACGACGGAGCAGATAATGGCGAGCGATACCAAGGGGCGCGCCCTGGAGGCGGCGCTGGCGCAGATCGAGCGGCAGTTCGGCAAGGGGGCGATCATGCGCCTCGGGGACGACTCGGCGCGCGAACCGGTGCCGGCGATCTCCACTGGCTCGATGATTCTCGATGCTGCGCTGGGCATCGGCGGCCTGCCGCGCGGCCGGGTGATCGAGGTCTATGGCCCCGAGTCATCGGGGAAGACGACCCTGGCGTTGCATGTGATCGCCGAGGCGCAGCGTCTCGGTGGCACCTGCGCCTTCATCGACGCGGAGCACGCCCTGGACGTGAATTACGCCGAGCGGCTCGGGGTGAATGTCGAGGAGCTGCTCATCTCCCAACCGGATACCGGCGAGCAGGCGTTGGAGATCGTCGATACCCTGGTGCGCTCGGCGGCGCTCGAGCTGATCGTCGTCGACTCGGTCGCCGCCCTGGTGCCGAAGGCGGAGATCGACGGTGACATGGGCGATTCCCACGTGGGGTTGCAGGCGCGGCTGATGAGCCAGGCGCTGCGCAAGCTCACCGGGGTGATCAGCAAGACCCAGACCTCGGTCCTGTTCATCAACCAGATCCGAATGAAGATCGGGGTGATGTTCGGTTCTCCCGAGACCACCACCGGCGGCAATGCCCTGAAGTTCTACTCCTCGGTGCGGCTGGATATCCGGCGCATCGGCCAGATCAAGCACGGCGACCAGGTGGTAGGCAACCAGACGCGGGTGAAGGTGGTGAAGAACAAGATGGCGCCGCCGTTTCGGGTCGCCGAGTTTCAGATCCTCTACAACCACGGCATCGACCACTGGGGTGAGGTGATCGACCAGGCAGTGGAGAACAACATCATCAAGAAGGCTGGGACCTGGTACTCGTACGGTGAGACGCGCATGGGCCAGGGGCGTGACAACTCCCGCAACTTTCTCACCGACCACCCGGAGATTGGTGCGGAGGTGGAGGCGCAGGTGCGCGAGCTCCTCGGCCTCGCCGAGCCGGAGTTGGCCACCGCGACCGCCTGAGCCACGAGGATGGAGGGGCTTCACCGCCTGTTGGCGGAGATGGTGGCGGCGGGTGCCTCGGATCTCCACCTGAAGGTGGGGGCGCCGCCGCTGGTCCGGGTCGACGGGACGGTCCGTGCCAACGACGCCCCGCCGCTGACCGAGGCAAAGGTCGATGGCTGGGTGGCGGGGTTGCTCACCGAGGCGGAGAAGGCGCGTCTTGCCTCCCTGCGCGCGGTGGACCTCGCCTACACCGACCCCGCCGGTGAACGGTTCCGCCTCGCCCTTTTCCGCCAGGCCGGGACCCCCGCCTTCGTCTTCCGCCACGTCCTCGCCCAGGCGCCGTCCCTCGCCGAGCTCGACCTCCCGGAGGTGGTGGAGACCCTGTGCGTGCCGCGCGCCGGGCTGGTGGTCATCACCGGCGCCACCGGCAGCGGTAAGTCGACCACCCTGGCGGCGATGGTGGACCACATCAACCGCAGCTACCCGCTGGCCATCTCCACCCTGGAGGACCCGGTGGAGATCCTCCACCACGACGACCAGTGTCACATCACCCAGCGGGAGATCGGGCTGGACGCCGTCTCCTTCGCCACCGGGGTGGTGGAGGCCCTGCGCCAGGACCCGGACGTGATCCTCATCGGCGAGCTGCGCGACCGGGAGACGATCGCCACCGCCATGCTCGCCGCCGAGACCGGCCACCTGGTCCTCACCACCCTGCACACCAAGGAGGCGGCGGAGACGGTCCACCGGATCCTCGCCACCTTCCCCGACGACGGTCGCGACGCCGCCCGGGTGCAGCTCGCCGCCTGCCTGCGCGCGGTGATGAGCCAGCGTCTGGTGCCGCGGGCGGGGGGCGACGGGCGGGTGCCGGCGTGCGAGGTGATGGTGGTCACCGACCACATCCGCGACCTGATCCGCCGCGACCGCCTGCACGAGATCCCGGATGCCATCGCCGGTGGCCGCACCCCATACGGGATGCAGACCTTCGACCAGGCCCTCGCGGAGCTGCTCGCCGCCGGCACGGTCACCTTCGAGGAGGCCCTCGCCCACGCCACCCGGCCGGCGGACTTCGCCCTCCGCTACCGCGGCATCGTCGCCGGCGGCGAGGAGGTGGAGACGGCTACGCCTGCTGGAGGAAAGGATCGATGGCGTGGAGGCCATCGTAATCCTGGCCGTGGTTGAGGTCTTGGGTATAGAGCGTGTGGCAGCCCAGGGTCAGGGCCGCGGCGATAATTGCACCGTCCCAGTAGCTGATACGGTAGCGGTTCTTGAGCTCGACCCCACGCAGGAAGATGTCCGGGGTGAGGTTGACCACCGGGTGGCGCATGAGGTGGGCAAGAAACCGCATCGCCTCCTCCTCCGGGAGCCTCTGCGCCAACTTACCGGTCGCATTGACGTAGAACTCCTGGAGCACCTGGACCGAGATGCCCCAGTTGTCCGCCTCCAAGAGGCGGCGTGCGACACGACGTTCCCGCTGCTCCCCTTTGTCGGTCGAGACCGCGTAAAGGAGGACGTTCGTGTCAATGAAGGCGTCGGTCGTCATAGGTGCGGCCACGGGTGGGTCGTGGACCAACCTTCACATGGCAAGCGTCGACGTGGTCCCACAGACGCTGCCACGCCTCCTGGCGAGCCGCCGTATCACCGGCCGATCGTCCCAGGCTCGCCAGATACTCCCGCACCATGGCGCTGACCGATCGCCCCTCTTCGGCGGCGGTGATCCGTGCCCGATGGTAGGTCTCGTCATCGATGCTGACCGTGAGATTCTTCATGAATCCACAGTAACTGTGAAACTGTGGGCCGTCAATCTCGGAAGGATCGTTCGGGGACACCCTCCCCCGCCGGGAGGGTCACTCCTCGTCACCGCCCATGTACTCCCACATCTCCGCCTCGTGGAGCCAGATGGGGTCGGCATTGTCGCGGATGAAGGTGTCGACATCGACGCCGTCGATGGTGGGCGGGCGTCGGACCCGCCGCTGTTTCCCGTGGACGAAGATCGTCATGTACTGCTCACGCCGCCGCTTCCGCGCCAGCTTCTGCGCTCGGGTTAGCTTCTTATTCTGCTTCGCCACAGTTGCAAATGGAGAACCGCTCACCCCTCCCCCCTTCGTGGTCTTGCCGCTTCCGGCCGCCGCGAGTTACTCCTCCTCCTCCTCCTCTTCCTCCACCGGCTCGGCGAGGCGCATGACGCCGGAGACGCGATCGTCTTCCATGTCCACCAGGGTCACCCCCTGGGCATTGCGGCCGATGACCGAGATCCCCTTGGCGGCGATGCGGATGATCTTGCCGCCCTCGGTAAAGAGCATCAGGTGGTGGGCATCCGCGACCTGCTTCACCCCCACCACCTTGCCGTTGCGCTCGGTGGTTTTGATGGTGATCACCCCCTGGCCGCCGCGGTGCTTGATCGGGTATTCGTCGATCTCGGTGCGCTTGCCGAAGCCGTTCTCGGTGACCGTGAGCAGGCTGGTGCCGGGGGTGATGACCTCCATCGCCACCACCTCGTCGTCGTCCTTGAGGCTGATGCCGCGCACCCCGCGCGAGGTTCGGCCCATGGCGCGTACGTCGGACTCTTTGAAGTGGATCGCCTTGCCGTTGCGGGTGGCGAGCAAGATCTCCTGGTCGCCGGTGGTCAGCCGCGCGGCGATCACCTCGTCGTCGCCGTCGACGGTGGCGGCGATGATCCCGGCGGCGTGGATGTTGGCGTACTGGGCCAGCGCCGACCGTTTCACCACCCCCTTACGGGTTGCCATGATGACGTAGCGGTCCTCGGGGAAGTCGCGGACCGCGAGTGACGCGGCGACCTGCTCCCCCTTGGCGAGGTTGAGGAGGTTGACGATCGCCTTGCCGCGGGCGGCGCGGCCGGCCTGGGGAATCTCGTAGACCTTCAGTCGGTAGACCCGGCCGCGGTCGGTGAAAAATAGGATCGTGTCGTGGGAGGTGGCGATGAAGAGGTGCTCCACGAAGTCCTCTTCGCGGGTCACCATCCCGGTCTTCCCCTTGCCGCCGCGCCGCTGCGCCCGGTAGAGGGAGGTGGCGTTGCGCTTGATGTAGCCGCCGTGGGAGACGGTGATCGCCATCTCTTCGTCGGCGATCATGTCCTCGATGGAGATATCGGCGCTGTACTCGACGATCTGGGTGCGCCGCCCGTCGCCGAACTGGTCACGCAGGGCGACGAGCTCCTCCTTGATGATCCGGTAGACCTCCGACTCGTTGGCGAGGATGAACTCGAGCTTGTCGATGGTGGCGAGGACCTCTTTGTACTCGTTCACGATCTTGTCGCGCTCCAGGCCGGTGAGGCGCTGGAGGCGCATGTCGAGGATCGCCTGGGCCTGGATCTGACTCAGGGAGAACTGCTCCATCAGGCCGTTGCGCGCCACCTCGGGGGTGGCGGCCCCACGGATCAGCTTGATCACCGCATCGAGGTTGTCGAGAGCGATGGTCAGCCCCTCCAAGATGTGGGCGCGCGCCTTCGCCTTCTTTAGCTCGAACTCGGTGCGCCGGGTGACCACCACCATCCGGTGGTCGACGAAGCAGGCGAGCATCTGGCGCAGGTTCAGGACCTGCGGCCGGTTGTCCACCAGGGCCATGAAGATGATCCCGAAGGTGGTCTGGAGCTGGCTGTGCTTGTAGAGCTGGTTGAGGACCGCCTGCGGCTCGTCGTCGCGTTTCACCTCGATGACGATGCGCATCCCGTCGCGGCCGGACTCGTCGCGCAGGGCGGCGATGCCGTCGATTTTCCGGTCGCGCACCATGCCGGCGATCTTCTCGATCAGGCGCGCCTTGTTCACCGTATACGGCAGCTCGGAGACGATGATCGCGTCGCGTCCCGACTTGCGTCCCGCCTTCTCGATCACCGACCGGGCGCGGAGCTGGATGCGGCCCCGTCCGGTGCGGTACGCCTGATGGATTCCCTCCAGGCCGTGGATGATCGCGGCGGTGGGGAAGTCCGGCCCGGTGACGTGGGCCATGAGGTCGTCGACGGTGGCCTCCGGGTGGTCGATCAGGTGGATGCAGCCATTCACCACCTCGGTGAGGTTGTGGGGCGGGATGTTGGTCGCCATCCCCACGGCGATCCCGGTGGAGCCGTTCACCAACAGGTTGGGAACCTTCGTCGGCAGCAACAGCGGCTCTTGGAGGGAGTCGTCGTAGTTGGGGCCGAACTCGACCGTCTCCTTGTCGAGGTCGGCGAGGAGCTCGTGGGCGATACGCGACAGGCGTACCTCGGTGTATCGCATCGCCGCCGGCGAATCGCCATCCACCGAGCCGAAGTTTCCCTGGCCGTTCACCAGGGGGTAGCGGAGAGAGAACTCCTGGACCATCCGGACGATCGCGTCGTAGACCGCCGAGTCGCCGTGCGGGTGGTACTTACCGATGACGTCGCCGACGATGCGCGCCGACTTCTTGAATGGCTTGTTCCACGGCACCCCGAGCTCCTCCATCGCGTAGAGGATCCGGCGGTGGACCGGCTTCAGACCGTCGCGGGCGTCGGGCAGGGCGCGGCCGACGATGACGCTCATGGCGTAGTCCATATAGGAGCGTCGCATCTCCTCTTCGATGTCGATCGTCGGGTAGTCGCGCATGGTCATGGGGTAGAGCTCCGGCTGGAAAATGAGGCTGCGCAGGGTACCACGCGGGGCGCGTGTAGCGCGCCCCGGAAGCGCGCGACGCGCGCGGGGGGAGGGGAAAAAATGGTGCCGGAGTCGCCGGTGGTTGCGGGGCCATGGCGCCGGGTCTGCGGGGGTGAGGTAGGAGCGAGCTCCCGCTCGCGATCCGCGGCCAAGGGCCGCGGCAGCCCCGAAGGGGCTGGGGGGCGCACCCGGCCTGTCAACCCTGTAAGCTACATCCGTACCGCTGAGAGCTGACCGCTTGCCCCCATGAACCCCCTCGATATCGCCCTCGCCGGCATCCTCGCCCTTGCCGCCCTCCTCGGGGTCCTCAAGGGGGCGGCGCGGATCGTCGCCGGCCTTGCCGGCCTGCTGGTCGCCGCCTGGGCGGCGCACCGGTTCGCGCCGGTGGCGGCGCGTCTCCTGGTCGACAACGGCGCCCCTCAGGGGGGCGCGGGGATCGCCGCTTACGTGGTGATCTTTGCGGTGGTGGTGGGGCTCTTTGCGGTCGCCGGTTGGCTCGCCACCCGCGGTCTGGCGGCGGCGGCCCTCGGTTGGGTCAACCGCCTCGCCGGCGCCGCTGCCGGCCTCGTCCTCGGCATCCTCCTCGGCGCCGGTCTGGTCCTCGCCACCGCCGCCCTGCTGGGGGGGGACGCGCCGCCTTTTACCCGCCCGCACCTCGCCGAACCGCTCCTCCGGCTCGGTCGCTGGCTCGCCAGCGCCGCCCCCGAGTCGCCCCGCCGCCGGCTGGCCCGCGAGCCCCCCACGCGCCCGGCCGCGCAGAGGGCGCAGCCCACGTCAACCCCCACGAGCCGGCGTCGCATAAACGTGTCTCGCCGG
>CAZRGD010000122.1:0-7387 GCA_964599505.1 uncultured Nitrospirota bacterium
CCGTACCACCTCTACCTCTGGGCCACCGACAGCGGCGGCACCACCCGCCTGCTCGCCGTCGAGCCGGAGAGCGGCGCCACCGAGACCCTCCCGGCGGCGGCGGCGGAGAGCGGCGTGGTGGCGGTGCACGACCGCACGCCCGGCTCCGCCGCCGGTCGCCGCGTCGCCTTCATCGCCCCGGCCGCCACCGCCACCACCGCCGACGCCCAGGGCGCCCACCTCTGGGTGGCCGACGACACCGGCGTCCACGACCTCACCCCGAGCCTTGCCCGGCGGGTAGTCTCCGCCGCATGGGACTCCGACG
Source organism: uncultured Nitrospirota bacterium (assembly GCA_964599505.1). GTDB lineage: Bacteria > CG2-30-53-67 > CG2-30-53-67 > CG2-30-70-394 > CG2-30-70-394 > CG2-30-70-394. The sequence continues at coordinate 305 of CAZRGD010000122.1, forward strand.
GCGACCACCTGATCTACGGCGTCTGGGATTCCCTCGACGACCCCAACATCCGCCTCTTCCGCGTCGCCCGTGACGCCCCGGACGGCGGCGCCGCGCTCCTCGACGGCCGCGCCTGGAAGGCGACCGTGGGCCCCCTCGGCCGCTTCCTCGCCTACGCCGACAAGCCGAAGCTGTTCACCGACCTGATCCTCCGGGACCGCACCACCGGCCACCACAGGTCGCTCACCCCGGAGGAGGACGACGAGGCCCTCTTCGGCCTCATCCGCACCGCCTACTCGGTCTTCACCCTCGACCGCGACCCGGAGATCTCCGCTGACGGCCGCCGGCTCTTTTTCGGTGGCGAGCTGGCAATGGTGCGCAAGAACCTCCTCTTCTTCGACACCCTGGAGGAGGGGTTCGAGGAGCGCATCCAGGTGTGGGACCTCGACCCCATCGGCCGGGCGCGGGTGGTGGGGGCGGGTGACTTCGGGGTCCACCACCTCAACCTCGAGCTCCCCCACGCCTTCCCCGCCCTCTCCCCCCAGGGGCACTACCTGGCGATGGCGGTGGACAACGGCGGTGGCGAGCGACTCGACGTCATGGTCATCGACACCGGCGCGGTCCACACCGCCAGCGACCGCCTCCCCCCCGCCACCACCGCCCCGGCCACCTGGAAGCTCCACGCCGGCGGCTGGAGCTACACCGACCCGCCCGCCCTGATCCTGCCGCTCGCCGCCAGTGACGGCACTGTCCGGCCGTACCGAATCCCGGTGGACGGTGCCGGCCCGACGCCCCTGGTTGGGATGAGCCGGGAGAGCAACGGCCCCATCCTCCTCTCCCCCCATGGCCGCACCTGCTTCTTCGTGGACGGCGACACGGTCTGGCGGGTGGCGACCGACGGCAGCAGTCTGGCGCCGGTGGCGACCCTCGCAGGCGAATCGATCCGCCTGGAGGTGGCCCGATGAAGATGTCCCCCAAAACCGCCTCCCCAACCCACGGAACCCCGGTAGGAGCGAGCTCCCGCTCGCGAGCCGCGGCCGTAGGCCGCGGCAGGCCCAGAGGGCCTGCTTCGCCGGCGGGAGCCGGCTCCTACCCGGCCTCGCCGCGCCCCGTGAGAAGGGGTTGGTGCGCCGCCCTCCTCACCCTTTTCACCCTCCTCCTCGCCGTCGTGGCGGCTGCCCAACCCACCCCGCCGATCACCGAGCTCCTCGTGCGTCTGCGCCCCGGGGTGGTCACCACCAGCGCCATCGACGACCTCGTCCACACCACCGCCACCCGCGAGACCGGCCACCTCCACTACCGGCCGGTCACCCGCCTCGCCCTCGACGGCCAGGACCTCGACACCACCGTGGCACGCCTGGCCGCCGACCCGCGGGTCGCCTATGTGGAGCCCAACTACCCGGTCACCGTTGCCGCCTGGGCGAGCGACCCGGCGGTCAACACCCTCCAGTGGGGGTTCCGCCGGATCGGCGGCCCCAGGGCACTAGAGCTTCTACGTGGCCGCGCAATGGACCCGGCGGTCACCCTCGCGATCGTCGACACCGGCATCGACGAGCGCCACGTAGAGCTCGCCGGGCGGCTGCTTCCCGGCCACGACTTCCAGCGCGACAACGACATCACCCGCGACAACAACGGCCACGGCACCCACGTGGCGGCGATCGCCGCCGCCACCACCGGGAACCACATCGGCATCGCCGCCCCCTTCGCCGGCAAGATCCTGCCGGTGCGGGTCCTCGGTAGCCGCGGCACCGGCTCCATGGGCGACGTCGCCGACGGCATCGACTTTGCCGTCGCCCACGGCGCCCGGGTCATCAACCTCTCCCTCGGCGCCCCCTACGACAGCCACACCCTCGAAGACTCGGTGCGCGACGCATGGAGCGCCGGCGTGGTGGTGGTCGCCGCCGCCGGCAACGCCGGAAAGAACCAGCAGCTCTACCCGGCCGGCTACAACGACGCCATCTCCGTCTCCGCCTGGGCCTTCGCCGATAACGGCCTCGCCGACTTCTCCTCCTACCACCGCACGGTGGAGCTCACCGCCCCCGGCGAGCACATCTACTCGGCCTTCCTCCAGGGCGGCTACCAGCTCCTCTCCGGCACCTCCATGGCCGCCCCCCTCGTCTCCGGCGTCGCCGCCGCGCTCCTCGCCGCCCGCCCAACCCTCACCAACGACTGTCTCCGGCGGCTGCTGCAGGAGAGCGCCGAGGACGTCCGCGCCCCGGGCCGCGACGACAAGTCCGGCTACGGCATGCTGCGCTTCGACCGCGCGATGGAGCAGCTCGACAGCTTCACCTGCCCGTGAGGGGGCCATGAGAGCATGAGCCGTTCATGCAGCTCGCGCACCAGGCCCGGGAAAGGGGCAGGTCGCCATCATCGTCGGCAGAGGGTCTCGCGCAGAGAGGATCAGCGGAAATAGCAATGCAGGCCGAGATGGGACCGTCCGTAGGGCGGGCTTCAGCCCGCCGAGCACCGCAACTTCTTGAGATAACGGCGTCGGTCGGCCTCTGCCGACCCTACGGTCAGGTACCACATCTTGTTTTCGCTGATCCTCAGAGGTGCGGGCACGCAGGGACGCGGCAGGAGAAGCACGAGCGGGGAGGCCAAGCCTCCTCTCGCCCCTCGCGGGAAAGGGTCGGGATGAGGGGAGCCCAGCAAGCGCACGGAGAAACGAAGTCGTTCGGCACCGGGTCGGCGCGGCGTCGCCAACGCAGGAATGCAATAAACACAGCCAGACCCCAACATTCCGCAGTAAATCGGCCCAAAGTCCGACCGGCTCCTAATGAGAATAAATGCTCGCCACCGCCGGACTGGTCGTTGAGACGACCCTGCTCTACCTCGCCATGGTGGTGGGGCTTCTGGTCATCCCCATAGGTATTCCCGGCCAGTTCCTGACTTCATTTTCTGTCCGAGGAGGAGACCCCAAAGCCGAAGAGACTCCATCAAGATCTTTCGTGTCTTCCCCCTTTCGTGTCTTCGTGTTCCCATCGGGCCATCCACCTGAGCTAGAGGGTATGGGCACTTAAAGAGAGGAGAAGCGATGGTGACCACCCTTCCCCTCCTCCTCCATCTGGCCATCGCCCCGGTCGCTGCGGCCCACGCGCTGATCTACAAGCGCGATTCCCGGGCCGCCTTCGGCTGGATCGCGATGGCGCTGCTCTTTCCCATCGGGGGGCCGCTGCTCTACTTCGCATTCGGCATCAACCGGGTGCGAACCCGGGCGCGGCATCTCCAGGGGCGTCCGACCCACTGGTTGCGGATGCCATACGAAGGCGCCGAGCCGACCACGTCGCGACTGGACGACACAGGCAGGGAGGACACGGCGGCCGACACCATTGCCCGCATATCGCGAGCAGTGTCGGGCAGGCCGTTGCTGGCGGGTAACCGGGTGCGCCCCCTGTTCAACGGCGAGGAGGCATACCCGGAAATGGTGGCGGCGATCGACCGGGCGCGCCACTCGGTCTACCTCATGACCTACATCCTGGAGACCAACCGCACCGGCCGACGGTTCATCGACGCCCTGGCGGCGGCGGACCGGCGCGGCGTGCAGGTGCGGGTCCTCATCGACGGGTTCGGGGACTGGTACTCCCTGCCGCGAGCGAGCCGGAAGCTCCGCGAGCACCGAGTCGAGGTGGCGCGCTTTCTCCCGCTGCGACTCCTGCCGCCCGCGGTCCACATCAACCTGCGCAACCACCGCAAGATCCTGGTCGTCGACGGCGAGCACGGCTTCACCGGTGGAATGAACATCGGGGACCGCCACCTGGTCGCCACCCACCCCACTACCCACCCCACCCAGGACATCCACTTCGCGGTCGACGGCCCGGTGGTGCGCGAGCTGGAGCAGGTGTTCGCCGACGACTGGCGCTTCGCCACCGGCGAGGAGCTCACCCTCGGCACGGACGCACCGTCCGCCGGCGGTGATGCCCGGTGCCGGGTGATCTCCACCGGACCGGACGACGACATAGACAAACTGGTGACCGTCCTCCTCGGTGCCATCGCCGCCGCGCGCCACACCATCGACATCGTCACCCCCTACTTCCTCCCCCCGCGCGAGATGATCGCCACCCTCCAGGCGGCGGCCCTGAGGGGGGTGCGAGTGACCATCGTCCTGCCGGCACGGAGCAATCTGCCCTTCGTCCACTGGGCGACCCGCAACATGCTCTGGGAGCTCCTGCAACGCAGCGTCGCCATCTACTACCAGCCGCCACCGTTCGCCCACACCAAGCTCTTCGTGGTCGACGGCGAGTACGCCCAGATCGGCTCGGCGAACCTAGACCCGCGCAGCCTGCGCCTCAACTTCGAGCTCGCCCTGGAGATCCACGACATCACCTTCGCCGCCACCCTGAGAGACCACGTGCGCCACCTGGTCGCCAAGTCGAGGCCAGTCACCCTCGAAGAGGTCGACGGCCGCTCCCTCCCGGTGCGGATGCGCGACGCCCTCTGCTGGCTCCTCTCACCCTTCCTGTAAGCGTGGTCGTGGACCGGGGATGGCGCGAGGCGCCTTCGCGACCTTCGGGGGTTTGCCCCCGGCTGGTTTGCCCGACCGCCGGATCCGTGGTGTCGTGGTGCCGTGCTTCGTCTCGTTGACATCGCCTGTGTCGTCCTCCTCGCCGCGGCGGCGGCCACCTGCGGCGGGGTCGCGGCCTCTCTGGGCGGCGGCGTGGCCATGGTGGCGGCGATGGTGGCCGGGATGTTGGTGGCCATGGTGGGGGCCTTCCTCCTCACCCCAATCGCCGGGATGTTCGAGGTGATGGTCCCGGGGATGTGGGGAGGGATGGCGGCAGGGATGGTGGGGGCGATGGGCCACGGCCGCCTCCCGGCGGCCGGGGTGGCGGTGACCGGCGCCCTCGTCGGCCTCGCCGTCGCCCTCTACTTCCACCGCCTCGACCGAAAGCTCCGCGGGGTACAGGGGTGACGGAGCGCACCGCCCTGGTGCGCGCCTGGGACCGCCAGGCGAGGACCTACGACCTCGTCACCCGCGGTCAGGAGCGACGCTGGGCTCCCCCGAAGCGTGCCCTTTTCGAGAAGATCACCGGCCGCACCCTCTTCGGGGCGGTAGGGACCGGCGTCGATATCGCCCTCCTGCCGCCGGGCCGGGAGATCACCGGCGTTGATATCTCCCCGGCGATGCTCGCCCACGCCCGGCCGCGCGCCGCGACCTACCCCGGCCGGCTCGAGCTGGTGGAGGCAGACCTCACGGCGCTCCCCTTCGCCGATGGCAGCTTCGACACGGTGCTCTCGGTCTGCACCTTCTGCTCCGTCCCCGATCCGGTGGCGGGGCTCGACGAGCTCTTTCGCGTCCTGCGGCCGGGGGGGAGGCTGCTGATGTTCGAGCACACGGCGAGCCGGCTACCTCTGGTGCGGCCGCTGCTCTTCGCCATGACCCTCTTCTCGCGCCACCTCGCCCACCTCTCCACCGAGCTCAACCGCGACACGGTGGCGAACGTGGAGGCGGCGGGCTTCCGCGTCGAGCGGATCACCCACCACTACCTCGACGTGGTGAAGTCGATCGAGGCGGTGCGGCCGTAAGGCCGCACCGCCCGCGTTGCCAACCGATAAGGCCGGCCGCTACCTTGCGCCCGCGCCGCTCGCGGCGCCTCATCGTCGAACCGCGCAATCACAAGGACCGCTGCCCATGAAGCTCACCGCCACCAAGACCTCTGCCAAGGCGCGCGCCGGACACGCCCTCTGCCTCTTCCTTGCCGAGGGAGAGGCGGCGTGCCACTCGCGCCTCCTCGACCTCGACACCCTCCCGGCGCTGGCCAAGGCGGCCGGCTTCACCGGCAAGAAGGGGAAGTGCACCACGGTCACGACGACCGCCGGTAAGGGGGCAGTCCCCATCGTGCTGGTGGGGATGGGTAAACGCGAGGAGGTCAACGACGAGACGCTGCGCCAGGGGGCCGGCCGGCTGGTGAAGCAGCTCGAACAGGTCGGCGCCACCGCCTGCGACCTCTGCCTCGGCGCCGGCGCGGAACAGGCGGAGGACCCGGGTCGCGCCATCGCCGAGGGAGCGGTCCTCGCCGCCTACCGCTTCGAGGAGCACAAGAGCGAGCCGGACAAGGAGCGCAAGCCGGTGAAGGAGCTCCGCCTCCACGTCCCCGACGACCGCCTCGACTGCGCCAAGGAGGGGCTCGCCTTCGGCTCGCTGCTCGCGCGTGGCGCCTGCTTCGCCCGCGACCTCGCCAACCGTCCGGGCAACGTCTGCACCCCGAGCCACCTCGCCGCCCAGGCGCGCGCCATGGCCAACAAGGGGAGCCTCAAGGTGCGCGTCCTCACCGAGGCGCAAATGAAACGCATGGGGATGAACGCCCTGCTCGGCGTCTCCCGCGGCTCGGTGGAGGAGGCGAAGCTCATCTGTCTCGACTACACCCCGAAGGGGGCGAAGGAGACGGTGGCGGTGGTCGGCAAGGGGCTCACCTTCGACTCGGGCGGCATCTCCCTGAAGCCGGGCAAGAAGATGGACGAAATGAAGTTCGACATGTGCGGCGGCGCCGCGGTCCTCGGCCTCTTCTCCATCCTGCCAGAGCTTGCGCCGCGCCAGCGCATCCTCGGCTTCGTCCCCACCTCCGAGAACCTCCCCGACGCCGCCGCCCAAAAGCCTGGCGACATCGTCACCGCCTACAACGGCAAGACCATCGAGATCCTCAACACCGACGCCGAAGGCCGCCTCATCCTCGCCGACGCCCTCGCCTACGCCGCCACCTTCAAGCCGGCGGCGATGATCGACCTCGCCACCCTCACCGGCGCGGTGCTTGTCGCCCTCGGCCACCTCGCCACCGGCGCCATGGCCAACGACGACGCCCTGCGCGACCAAGTGGTCGCGGCGGGCAGCCAGGCCGGTGAGCGGTGCTGGCCACTGCCCCTGTGGGATGACTACCACAAGGCGATCGAGGCGAAGACCGCCGACCTCCAGAACATCGGCGACGGCACCGCCGGCACCATCTCCGCCGGCATGTTCCTCAAGGAGTTCGTGGGCGAGACTCCGTGGGTCCACCTCGACATCGCCGGTACCGCCTGGGGCGGCCCGGAGGTCGGCTACTACGACGGCAAGGGGGCCGCGGGGGTGGGAGTGCGGCTCCTCGCGCAGTGGCTGATGGATCGGGAGTAGGG
>CAZRGD010000123.1:0-7381 GCA_964599505.1 uncultured Nitrospirota bacterium
CACCCGGCTTACCCCCCTCCCTCCGCGCCCTTGGCATCTCCGCGCGAGAATCCAACCGAAGATTCTGGGTGGCGCCGCGGCTCATCGCCCGCCGCGGCGGGGCCGGCCTGTTGCGCCGCGACGCGGCCGCCGGTACCGGTCGAGGAAGCGGGCGGTGAAGTCGGCCAGCCGGTTCCCCTCGATCGCCGTGCGGATTCCGGCCATGAGGTCCTGATAAAAATGGAGGTTGTGGAGGGAGGCGAGGGTGGCACCGAGGGGCTCCTCCACCGCGAAGAGGTGGTGGAGGTAGCTGCGGGTGAAGGTGCGGCAGGTGTAGCAGGCACAGCGCGAATCGACCGGCGCCAGGTCGCGGTGGTAGCGGCGTTCCTTGATTCGCACCTTGCCGGAACGGGAAAAGAGCGTGCCGTTGCGACCGTAACGGGTCGGGATGACGCAGTCGAAGAGGTCGCAGCCGGCCGCCACCGCGGCGAGGATGTCCTCCGGGAGCCCCACCCCCATGAGGTAACGCGGCCGGTCCGTGGGGAGCTGCGGCGCGGTCTCCGCCACCACCCGATGGATCAGGTCGCTCCCCTCTCCCACCGAGACGCCGCCGATGGCGTAGCCATCGAAGCCCAGGGCGGTGATCTCGGCGATGGAGCGGCGACGCAGCTCCGGGAAGGTTCCCCCCTGGACGATCCCGAAGAGGAGCTGGTCGGCGCGGTCGTGGGCAAAGGCGCAGCGCGCCGCCCAGGCGGTGGTGCGCTCCACCGCCGCGGTCACCGCTTCGCGGGTCGCCGGGTAGCCGGGACACTCGTCCAAGGCCATGGCGATGTCGCTCCCGAGGAGCGCCTGGATTCGCAGCGACTCCTCCGGATCGAGCCACACCTCCCGCCCCGCATGGTCCTTGCGCGGATCGGGAAAGCGGATCCCCGCCTCGGAGACCTCCGCCCCCGGCAGGCTGAAGACCTGGAAGCCGCCCGAGTCGGTAAGGATGGAGCGCTCCCACCCCATGAAGCGGTGCAGGCCGCCGTGGCGCGCCACCACCTCCGGCCCGGGGGCGAGGAGCAGGTGGAAGGTATTGCCGAGGACCACCGCCGGGCCCCCCGCCGCCGCCACCTGCGCCGGGGTGAGGGTGCGCACCGCGCCATCCGTCCCCACCGGCATAAACGACGGGGTCTCGACCGTCCCGTGGGCGGTCACAAAGCGGCAACGCCGCCCCGCCCCCTCGCCGCCGGCGAGCAGGGTGAACCGAATCTCACCAGGCGTGCGGCTCATTGGTGAAGATTCACCACCTTCCCCCGCCCCTTGTCGCAATATGAGGCGGTGTCTCTATCTGAGACAACAAGACCAACATCCGGTTGGAAGCTAGTGTTTTCATAGGGTTGAAGTCCCCATCTACAAGACTGTGCGAAGAGAGGTGTATCAAGAATGGACAGTCTTCCAAGGACGAGCGATCTACGATGACTTTTTTACTTATGGCCTATTTCCTGAAAAAACAAACTGTTGTGCCCGTTGCCACGAGAGATGGCCGGGGCCGGAGAAGTTGGCACACGGATTGTATAGGTAGGTCTGACGCCGTGAACCCGTAGCCAAAGGCAGGATGCCATGGAAGACCGACCCTCAGGAATGCCCGACCTCCCCGCCGGTGTGTCCGACGACCGGCGTGCGGGGGATCGCCGGCGCTACCTCCGTCGGGTCTCCGACCGGCTCGCGGCGCGTCTCGCCGAGGAGGAAGACCCGATCTACAAGGGGGACTACTTCAGCGAACGGCGGCGACGGGACCGGCGGCTGGGAGAACGGCGCGGCCTCTCCGGCCACGACTGACGGCTACCGCTTGCCCAGAGTTGCCTCTGTCTTTGCCTCCACCCCATCGCGGCGGTAGTGCACCGCCACCTGCTCGCCCGCCTTGTGGGCGCGCAGGCAGAAGGCGAGGTCGCGGAGGTTGGCGACCCGGTGGTCGCCGAGGGCGGTGATCACATCCCCCTTGGCCAGGCCGGCCTGGGCCGCCGGCGACGCCGCGCGGCAGCCGGCGATGCGCACCCCGTCGCCGCCGGTGTCGCCGGCGAGTGCCGCCACATCGGGGACGATCCCGAAGTAGGCGCCGTAACCGTGCCCCTCGGCACGCTGGGCGAGCGGGTGGCCGGTGCGCTGGAGGGTGAGCGAGGTGTCGCCGTCCAGCCGCGACACCACCGCCGCCGCCACCTTCGCCACCTCGATCGCCCCGGCGCCGTTCACCTTGTCGGCGGTGTCGGTGGGGCGGTGGTAGTCCACCTCGGGACCGGTGGTGAAGAAGAGGACCGGCACGTCGGCGGCGTAGAACGGGGTCATGTCCGAGGGGCCGAAGCCGTCGCCGCCGGTGGTGCAGGTGAGCGGTGAGGCGTCGCACGCCCCGGCGACCGTCCCCTCGAGCTCCGTCGCCGAGTCGACGCCGAAGACGGTGAGGTGGTTGTCGTTGAGCCTCCCGACCATGTCGAAGTTGATCATCGCCCGCAGTCGCTTCGCCGCCGGCGGCCGGTGGCGGGCGAAGTGGGCCGAGCCGGCAAGGCCAATCTCTTCGCCGGAGAAGGCGGCCACGACGACCGGCCGACGCAGGTGGGCGGCCCGGAGGCGGCCGATGAGGTCGACGAGCAGGGCGGTCCCCGAGGCGTTGTCGTCCGCACCGGGGTGGATGGCGTGGCTGTCCGGGGCGAGCGACCCCGGGCCGCCGTGGCCGAGGTGGTCGTAGTGGGCGCCAAGGAGCAGCGCCTTCGCCGACCGGTCGCTTCCGGGGACGACGCCGACGACGTTGCGGGTCGTCACCCGGTCGCGCTCGAGCACGACCTCGCCGGCCAGGTGGGGGAGGCGGACGGCGTGGACCGCCGGATCCCCCGCCTCGACCCGCGCCCGGACGGTGGCCAGGTCGGTTTTGGCGATGCGCAGCCAGCGGACCACGGTCTTGCGGCTCAGGTAGATGACCGGGATCCCCGCCTCCGACTCGGGCCCCGTCGCCACCAGCCGCGGCAGCCTCTCCTCGCCCTCCTCCTCCGGGTCCACCAGGACCAGGGCGGCGGCGCCGCGCTCGCGGGCGATGAACGCCTTGTAGCGAGGGTCGGAGTAGCGGCGCCCGGCGGCGGTGGCAAAGGGTCCCGCCTCGCCGTCGGCGGGTACGCCGCGCAGACAGAGGACCACCTTGCCGGTGACGTCGAGGCCGTCGTAATCGTCCCAGTGGAGCTCCGGCGCCTGGATGCCGTAGCCGCCGAAGACCATCTCCCCGGCCACCTCCCCGGTGGAGGAGAAGGGGGCGGGCAGGTAGTCGCTTCCCACCCGCAGCCGCCGCTGGCCCGAAATGAGGTGGTTGCCGCCACCGAGGCGCACCCCCACGGTCACCTCGAAGGTCTGGAACCAACTCGGGCCGCCGTCGGCGAGATCACCGGCGGGCAGGGCACCGGCCTCGGCGAAACGGTGGGCGAGGTAATCCGCCGCCGCCTCGATCCCCGCGGAGCCGACCCGGCGGCCCTCGCGTGCCGGATCGGCGAGCCACCGTACGTCCGCCATGTACGGGTCGACCGCGGTGGTGATCGACTCTGCCCCGTCGGGATCGGCGCGCCACTCGGCGACGAAGAGGTTGGTCTCATGCGGCCGGCTGCCCTGCCGGTTGGAGGCGAAGGCGAGCCACTTGCCGTCGGGGGAGAACATCGGGAAGGCGTTGAAGCCGCCGCCGTGGGTGACGCGGGTCAGGTGGCTGCCGTCGATGCCGACGGTGTAGAGGTCGAAGGTGCGCCCCTGGGGGTCCTGCCAGTTGGAGGCGAAGATCACCTCGCGGGCGCCGGGGACAAAGTACGGCGCAAAGGAGGCGCCCGGCAGGTAGGTGATCTGGCGCGGCTCATCGCCCTCGCCGTCGGCGACCCACAGATTCATCGCCGATGGGCGCACCAGGTTCTGCGCCAGCAGGGTACGGAAGTCGGCGAGCTTCGCCGGGTCCTTGAAGCGCGAGGCACGCCACACGATCCGCGTGCAATCGTCGGAGAAAAAGGCGCCGCCGTCGTACCCCGGCGTGTCGGTGATACGGCGGATATGGCTGCCGTCCTTGTCGGCGACATAGAGGTCGATGTCGCCGTCGGCCACCTGGGTGAAGAGGATCCGGTCGTCCTCGCGGCAGGTAGTCGCCTCGGCGGTGTAGCCGGGGCGGGTGATCAGGGGGGTGAGGTGGGCGCCGTCGGGGTCCGCCCGGTAGATCTCGAAGCTCGGATAGAGCGGCCAGACGTAGCCGTGGGAGGGGTCCGGGGTCGGCGGACAGTCGGGCGAGGCGGCGTGGGTCGAGGCGAAGAGGATGTGGCGGTCGTGGTCGAAAAAGTAGCTACAGGTGCAGCGCCCGGTCCCGGTGGAGACGAGGCGGCGGGCGCCGGTGGCAAGATCGAGGGTATAGATCTGATCGCAGCCGCCCTTGCGCCCGGTCGCCTGGAAGATCAGCCGCCGGCCATCCTCCGACCAGTACGCCTCCGCGTTGTCGCCACCGAAGGTGAGCTGGCGCATGGCGCCGAAGTGGACCTCCCCGGGAAGCGGCGCCACCGGCCGCCCGGCGTGGATCCACCCATGGGCGGGCGGCTCCACCCGGTGGCAGGCGACGGTGAGGAGAGCGGCGAGGAGGACGACGGCGGCGGCATGGCTACGGCGAAACGAATCCATGGCACGCAACCTACCCCGGAGATCCGGCGGGGATCCACTCGGACAAGAACCGCCTTCAAGGCCCACGCGAATCCTCTCCGGCCTCGCCGCGATCGCGGTGGCACAGGCAAGCGGGTAGACGCAAGGCCGCCTACGGCGCGACTACCGGGGGCGTCGTCTTCAGGCGGCGCGCCACGCTGCGCAACCGCCGGTCGAAGGTTGCGAAGGCGTCGACACGGCGGGACGAGGCGAGATGAAGGGCATCGGCGAAATCGAGACCCTCGCCGTACCATGCGAGTGCCTGGTGGACCGTATCCCCCGCCTCCACCGTAAGCCGTGCAAGGCCGAGAAGCTTCTCCAGCGCAGTGCGGATCACCTCCCGCTCCAGGCCATAGGCGTGGCGCAGAACCCACTCGCTCTCCAGGACTACCGTCTTCGGAAGGTAGACCTCCTCCCGTTCGACGAGCTTGGCGACCCGTGAAGCCTGCCTCGGGTCGTCATTGGTGACGAGGCGGACCACCAGGTTGGTATCCAGCGCGATCACCGCCCCTGTGCCCCCTTGGCGATGGCCGCCTCCATCTCCTCCAGCGACCGCCTCGGCCCCCGGTAGCCGGTGCACCCCCGAACCTCCTCCACCTCCGTCCTCGGCAGCGGACGCACAGGACGCAGGACGACCCGGTCACCACGATCCTCCACGATCAGCTCCACCCCCGCCTCCCACCCATGGGCCCGGCGTACCGCCTTCGGGATGATCAACTGCCCCTTGCTGGAAATGCGCGTGGTAAGCATGGGAGAAACTCCGGAAGGTAAGACATTGGTAAGACGTTAGTGGCGGCACGACGACCCGTCAACCGATGAGCGATCCCCCTCTCGGGCGACCAGAGGTGATGCCGAGCCTCTCCGCCTCAGTGGCTCTGCTCGGCGAACCCCTCGGTGGCGCGGTAGTGGGCGACGTACCGGAGGTAGTTGGGGATCGTCTCCGCCACCCGCGTCCGCTCGGCCTCGGTCAGCGGTCGGGCGACCTGGGCCGGGCGGCCCATGAGCAGGGTGTGGGGGGGATAGCTCTTGCCCGGCGGCACCAGGGTGCCAGCGGCGACCAGGGCGCCCTCGGGGACCTCGGCACCGTCCAGGATGATCGCCCCGATGCCGACGAGCGCGCCGCGCCGGATCGTGCAGCCGTGCAGGAGCGCGCCGTGGGCGATGGAGCAGTCGTCCTCGATCACCGTCGGGTGGGTGTCGTGGGTGACGTGGACCATGGCGTGGTCCTGGATATTCACCCGCGCCCCGATGCGGATGAAGTTCACGTCACCGCGCACCGTGGTGTGGAACCAGAGGGAGCACCCCTCAGCGATTTCCACGTCGCCCGCCACCACCGCGGTGGGGGTGAGGAAGACCGTCGGGTGGAGGCGCGGGGCGAGGTCGCCGTACGGGTAGAGGGGCATGGGGGGAGGATACGGCGCAGGCTGCGGCAGGCCAACGCGTGGTGCGGAGCGAGCAAAACCACGGTGGTTTTTCCCGCCTCCCAGGAGGCTGAAGGACTCAGGCCCCAGATCAATGCCCACCGCGCGGTGGAGTCGATACTGCTCCCTCCCCCCAACCCCCTCCCTTCGCGACGATCGCCTACGTCCGACCGACTCCCCAGGCTGCCGCTGTCTCGCGGCACACGGGCGATGAGGGCCGCTTCCCACCGGCCCGCCGGCGGGAGAGACTCCCCCCATGGCGACGGTGGTGGAGGTGGAGGGGCTCTCGTACGCCTACCCCGAGGGGGGGGCGGCGGTGGACGACTTTACCTTCACCGTGACCGAGGGGGAGCGGGTGGTGCTGTTGGGGGCCAACGGCAGCGGCAAGACCACCCTCCTGAAGCTCCTCGACGGCCTCCTCTTCCCCGCCACCGGCACCTACCGCTACACCGGCGAGGGGGTGGACCGCCGCCGCCTCCGGGGGGGGGACTTCCGCCGCCGCTTCCGCAGCGAGGTTGGCCTCCTCTTCCAGGACCCGGAGGCGATGCTCTTCAACCCGACGGTCTTCGATGAGCTCGCCTTCGGCCCGCGCCAGCTCGGCTTCGTCGACGTGGAGCCGCGGGTGGCGCGGTGGGCGCAGGCCGCCGGGGTGGAGCCGCTCCTCGACCGGCCGCCGGTGCACCTCTCCGGGGGCGAGAAGAAGCGGGTCGCCCTCGCCGCCCTCCTGGTCCTGGAGCCGCGCCTGCTGCTGCTGGACGAGCCCACCGCGGGGCTCGATCCGCGCTCCACCGGCTGGCTCATCGACCTGTTGCAGAGCCTGGAGGCGACGGTCATCACCACCACCCACAACCTCAGCCTCGCCAGTGAGCTCGGTGAGCGGACCCTCCTGGTGGGCGAGGACCACCGGCTCCTCGCCGACGGCCCCCTGGCGCCGCTGTTGGCCGACCACGACCGGCTCCTGGCCGCCAACCTCCTCCACACCCACACCCACCGCCACGACGGCGAGGTCCACCGCCACTACCACCTCCACGACTGGGACTAGCCCGCATTTCTCACCATGAATCTGCTACGAGCGCCCAGCTACCCGAATCGGCCGGCCGTGTCCTCGACGTACCGGTAGGAGGGGGCCGTGCCCCCGATTGGGCGATCACCGGAGCGACGGACGAAGAAATCGCGGGCATGGCCCGTTCCTACCACGGGCCGGCCAGCATCGGAGGATTCCTGCACGCTCTCACGACGATCCCTGGTGAGAAATGCGGACTAGGAGTCGGGTGGACTTTGGCCCGACAGACTCCTAG
>CAZRGD010000124.1:0-1831 GCA_964599505.1 uncultured Nitrospirota bacterium
CTGCTTCACCGTCACGACCCGCCTTCTGCCCACTGATTTCATCTCGCCACGACTCAGTTTTTCCAATACCCCGCGCATAGGCGGCCCGTAGGCCCGTCCATCCCCCTCCTCCCCCAACCCTGCGAGCGCAGCGAGCCCCATGCCTACCACCGTCGGCCGCCTCGCCGCCGGGCAGGGGACGCGGATGCGATCCGCGCTGTCCAAGGTGCTGCACCCGGTGAACGGCCGGCCGATGGTCGACTCCGTCCTCGGCGCCGCCACCGCCGTCGATCCCGAGCGGATCGTGGTCGTGGTAGGCCACCAGGGGGAGCGGGTGGCCGACCACCTCGCCACGGTGGCGCCGGGCGCAGTGGTGGTGGAGCAGGTGCCGCAGCGCGGTACCGGCGACGCGGTCGCCCACGGCCTCACCGCGGTGGAGGGAGAGGTCGGCTGCGTGGTGGTGGTGAGCGGCGACTGTCCCCTGGTGCGCGGCGAGGAGCTCGCCCGCCTGGTGGCTCACCACGAGGCGCGGTCCGCCGCGGTGAGCCTCTTCACCGCCGAGGTGGCCGAGCCCGGCGGTCTCGGGCGGATCGTGCGCGACGGTGACGGCCGCTTTGCCCGCATCGTCGAGGCGAAGGACGCGAGCGAGGCGGAGCTCTCGATCCGCGAGATCAACACCGGCCTCTACTGCTTCGACCTCCCCTTCCTCCGCGCCGCCCTGCCGCGGCTCTCCAGCGACAACGCCCAGGGGGAGTTTTACCTCACCGACGTGGTGGAGATGGCGGTGGCGGACGGGCGGACGGTGGAGGGGGTCGCCTACCCGGTAGCGGCGGAGGTGATGGGGGTGAACTCACGTGCCGACCTCGCCGCCGCCACCGCCTACGCCCGCGCCCGGGTGAACGAGGCGCTCATGGCCGCCGGGGTGACCCTGATCGACCCGGCCGCCACCTACGTGGAGGCGGGGGTCGAGGTGGGGCCGGACACCGTTCTCCATCCGGGGGTCTGCCTCCGCGGGGCCACGCGCATCGGCGCCGGGTGTGAGATCGGGCCGTGCTCGATCTACCTCGATGCAGAGCTGGCCGACCAGGTCCTCGACCGCGGCCACTCCCACCTGGAGGGGTGCCGGGTGGCCGAGGCGGTGCAGCTCGGCCCCTTTGCCCGCCTGCGCCCCGGGGCCCAGGTGGCGCGTGGGGCGCGGGTGGGGAACTTCGTGGAGATCAAGAAGTCGACGATCGGTGAGGGGTCGAAGGTGAGCCACCTCTCCTACATCGGCGACACGCAGATGGGCGCCGGGGTGAACGTCGGGGCGGGCACGATCACCTGCAACTACGACGGCGCCAACAAGCACCAGACGGTGATCGGCGACGATGTCTTCATCGGCTCCGATACCCAGCTCGTGGCGCCGGTGAAGGTGGGTGCGGGTGCCCTGATCGGCGCCGGTACCACCGTCACTGGCGACGTCCCGGCGGGTGCGCTCACCACCTCGCGGGCGCCTCAGGAGGACCGCGAAGGGGCGGGGGCGCGGTATCTCGCGCGAGTCAAGGAGGAGAGGGCGAAGCGGCGCGGAAAAAAGTAGCCCGGATTTTTCTCATGAATCTGCTGGCCGTCTCCTCGTCCAAGCCCTCGACGTACCGGTAGGAGGGGGCCATGCCCCCGATTGGGCGGCCACCGGAGCGGCGGGGGAGGCAATCGCGGGCATGGCCCGCTCCTACCGTAGGCCGGCCAGCATTGTAGGATTCCCGCACGCTCTCGCGACGATTCCTGGTGAAAAATCCGGGCTAGGCCGCTGTTGGGAGGGTGCAGGAGAGGCGATACAGGGTGAGAATGGCCCTCTGTTGTTTTTCGTGGTTTC
>CAZRGD010000124.1:1931-7379 GCA_964599505.1 uncultured Nitrospirota bacterium
TGGTGGAAGCTTGGGGCTATTTCTGCTGACCCTCTTTGCCTACTGATCCTAAGGAGTCCCCATGTGCGGCATCGTCGGCTATATCGGGCCCAAGCCCGCCCTTCCGATCCTCATCGAGGGGCTCACCCGCCTGGAGTACCGCGGCTACGATTCGGCCGGGATCGCCCTCCTGGAGAACGGTGCGATCGAGATCCGCCGCGCCGAGGGCAAGCTCGCGGTCCTCGCCGGGCAGCTCCGGGATGAGCCGTTCGCCGCCAACCTCGGCATCGGCCACACGCGCTGGGCGACCCACGGGAGGCCGTCGGAGCAAAACGCCCACCCCCACGCCTCCCACGGCCTCGCCTTGGTCCACAACGGGATCATCGAGAACTTTGTGGAGCTGCGGGCGCGGCTGGAGAAAGAGGGGTTCCAGTTTGCCTCGGAGACCGACACCGAGGTGATCGCCCACCTGATCGCCCACCACCGCAAGCTGGGCCTCGCCCCGAGCGAGGCGATCCGTGCGGCCCTGGCGGAGGTGCGCGGCGCCTACGCGGTGGCGGTCCTCTTCGACTCCGAGCCCGACACCCTCTACGCCGCCCGTCACGGCTCGCCCCTTGTTCTCGCCAAGGGCGACGGGGAGTCGTTCCTTGCCTCCGACATTCCGGCCATCCTCGCCCACACCCGCGAGATGCTCTTCATGGAGGACGGCGACGTGGCGACGCTCACTGCCGGTGAGATCACCCTCACCAACCTCGACGGGCAGCCGGTGGAGCGGCAGACCACCCACATCGACTGGAACCCGGTGATGGCGGAAAAGGCGGGCTACAAGCACTTCATGCTCAAGGAGATCTACGAGCAGCCGCGCGCCATCAACGATACCCTCGCCGGCCGCATCCTCCAGGGGGAGCAGCGGGTGACCCTGGCGGATCTGGAGCTCGACGCGGACTTTTTGCGCTCGATGCGGCGGGTGGTGATGGTCGCCTGCGGCACCTCGTGGCACGCGGCGCTGGTGGGCAAGTACATGGTGGAGCAGCTTGCCGGGGTGGGGGTGGAGGTCGACATCGCCTCCGAGTTCCGTTACCGCAAGCCGATCGTCGGCTCCCGCACCCTCCTGGTGGTCATCTCCCAGTCGGGGGAGACCGCCGACACCCTGGCGGCGATGCGCCAGGCCAAGGCGCAGGGGGCGACGACGCTGGCGATCTGCAACGTCGTCGGCTCCACCATGACCCGCGAGGCGGACGCCACCCTCTACACCCACGCCGGGCCGGAGATCGGCGTCGCCTCCACCAAGGCGTTCACCACCCAGCTCACCGTCCTCTACCTCCTGGCGCTCCACCTCGGGCGGGCCAACGGGCGGCTCTCCGGCGACGACGAGGCGACCCTCCTGCGCGACCTGATCACCCTGCCGACGGTGGTGGAGGAGGCGCTCGCCTGTGCCCCGGCGTGCGAGGCCCTTGCCAAGGGGCTTGCCGAGCGGCGCGACGTCCTCTATCTCGGCCGCGGCATCCACTTCCCCATCGCCCTGGAGGGGGCACTGAAGTTGAAGGAGATCTCCTACATCCATGCCGAGGGGTACCCGGCAGGTGAGATGAAGCACGGTCCCATCGCCCTGATCGACGAGGCGATGCCGGTGGTCTGCCTGCTGCCCGACGACGAGCTGAAGGAGAAGATGCTCTCCAACGTGGAGGAGGTGCGAGCGCGCGACGGCGCCCCCCTGGTGGTCACCCAGGCGTCCCTGGTGGCCTCTCTACCCGAGGGGACGGAGGCGATCACCGTGCCGCCGTGTAGCCGCTACCTCTGCCCCGTGGTGATGGTGGTGCCGCTCCAGCTCCTCGCGTATTATGTCGCGCTTCGCCGGGGCACGGACGTGGACCAGCCCCGCAATCTGGCCAAGTCGGTCACGGTCGAGTAGGTCCACCACCACCGATGCCCTCATTACCCACCGAACCCCACCGTTGTGCCCCGTGGCTAGGAGCCTGCCGCGTGGGGGGAGGGGGACGGTGAGCGGGCTGCGCGTGCAGCGCCGTTTTTGGTCGCGCCGCGGGCGTCACTGGGTGGAGCGGATTCGCGCCCTGCGGCCCTCGGACGAGACCCAGCTCATTTTGATGGCGGTGGTGGTGGGGATGGTCTCCGCCATCGGTTACGCCCTCCTGCGCACCAGCCTGGAGCAGGTGGAGGCGTGGTTCTTCGGGCCGCTCCACTCGTTGCTCTCCATCGACATGGGGGGGTGGCACCGGATCGCCATCATCCTCCTGCCGGTCCTCGGGATCGTCTGCCTCATCCCCCTGATGCTCCTCTTTCCCGGTGACGTGGGCGGCTACGGCCTGCCGCGCTTTTTGGAGATCGTCAACCTGCGCGGCGGGGTGATCCGCGCCCGTGCGATCTTCATCGCCATCGTCGCCCCGGCGCTCACCATCGGCTCGGGCGGGTCGGCGGGACTTGAGGGGCCGATCGCCCAGCTCGGCGGCGCCATCGGCTCCAACGTCGGACAGACCTTCGGGATCAGCGGCACGAAGCTGCGCCTCATGGTCGCCTCGGGCGCGGCGGCAGGGATCGCCGCGGTCTTCAACGCCCCGATGGCGGGGGTGATGTTCGCCATCGAGATCGTCCTGTTGGGCGATTTCGAGGTGCACCACTTCACCCCCCTGGTGATCGCCGCCGGCGTCGCCACCGCCTGCGCCCGGATGATCTTCGGCAACGAGCTGATGTTCGACATCGTCCCGTACCACCTGGTGAGCTACTGGGAGCTCTTCCTCTACGCCGGCCTCGGCCTGGTGGTCGGGGTGCTGGCGGTTGTCAATATCAAGATTTTTTACCGCATCTGGGACTTCTTCGAGGCGCTCAAGCTGCCGCGGCTGATCCGGCCGGTGATCGGTGCGGCCCTGGTAGGAGTAATCGGCATCGGTTTTCCGCAGGTGATGGGCGGCGGCTACCACCACATCAGTGAGGCGATGCACGGCGAGCTGCCGTGGCTTCTCATGGCGATTCTTGCCATCCTCAAGATGGTCGCCACGGCCATCACCCTCGGCTCCGGGGGCGCCGGCGGCATCTTCGCCCCGGCGATGGTGATCGGCACGATGGTTGGCGGCGCCTACGGCGCCCTGGTCCATGCCGCCTTTCCGACGATCACCGCGCCGATCGGGGCCTACGCCCTGGTGGGGTTGGGTGCCTTCCTGGCGGCGGCGGCACATGCCCCGCTGACCGCCATGTTCCTCCTCTTCGAGATCACCAACTCGCACGAGATCGTCCTGCCGATTCTCTTCGCCTCGGCCCTCGGAACGATCATCGCGCGGGTCTTCTACCACGAGTCGATCGACACCGAGGCGCTCGTCCGTAAGGGGGTGGAGATCAAGGTGGGACGTGAGCTTACGATGATGAACGCCATCACCGTCGACCACGTGATGCATGACGACTTCACCTGGGTGCCTGAGTCCCTCGACCTCCACTCCCTGTCGCAGCGTTTCGCCACCAGCCCGTGGATCTACTTTCCGGTCCTCGACGAGAACGAGCGGATGGTGGGGATCATCTCCCTCAACGACATCCGCACCGTCCTCACGGAGGAGGAGCTGGCACGCCTGGTCGTGGTCGCGGACCTGATGACTCGCGAGGTCATCACCGTCTACCCCGACGACACCCTCAATCGCGCCATGGAGCAGTTCGGACGCAAGGACATCGAGCAGATGCCGGTGGTGTCGCGCAAGGACCCACGGCGGGTCTACGGGATGCTCAAGCGGCAGGACGTGATCCGCGCCTACAACGAGAAGATCCTCGGGCGCGCCCACGGGGCGTACGGGACGCCGGTCAACTGACGGGGGCCTCGCGCAGAGACGCGGAGGCGCCGAGGGAGGGAGCAAGGAAGGCGTGGCAACGTCCTTGCTACACCTGCCTCTCATTCCGGCACGGAAGGCGGGGTCTCACGCAAAGCCGCGAAGATTCGGTACCGAGCGCCACCGGCGAGGGCAGTGGCGGCAATCGCGTCGCCCCAGGATCCTGCTGTTCGGCAGGGAATTGGCCACGGAAACCATGGAAGGGGCGGAGAGTGTGCGGCGGGGGAAGAGAACGAGGTGGCGCCGGCCGTGCTGCGAGCGAGAATGGGGTCCGAGTCGCTCACTCAACCCGACCGGAGCCCCCCACTTCCGTGTGCTTCCGTGGGTTCTGCGGCTCATAAACCGCCTTCCAGGCCGTTGCGATCCGGTTGCCCCCACCGGTGACGTCAGACTGATGGCACGCACCATTCACGCCCATTCGCGCCCCATTTGCGGCTTGATCTATGGATTGTCCGTCGGGCGCTATCCCTCCGGCCGGAATGGGCGAAAAGGTAGTCACCGCCGAGCAGCCCGTCCGCACCGTGGCCGTGCAGGCGGGCTCTACACCCTGTCCGGAGGAGTGAAACCATGCGCCAGAACCCGTCTATCGACCCGTTTGCCTGCGATCGCCGCGGCGACGGCCCGTCCCTCGTCCTCCTCCCCGGCCTCTTCGCCGGGAGCTGGATCTGGGAGGAGACGGCCGATCGTCTGGTCGCCGGCGGCCGCGCCATCGTCGCCGGCCGCCACCCCTATGCCCTCTACGCCCGCGCCCAGACGACCCTCGCGGCGCTCACCGACCACCTCGGCGACCTCCTCGACCGTCACCGGATCGCCGTGACGACCCTGATGGCCAACTCCTTCGGTGGTCTCGTCGCCCTCGCCTTTGCCCGCCGCCACCCGGAGCGGGTGGCGGGGCTGGTCCTCAGCGGAACCCCGGGGCTCGGCGAGGAGACCAACCTTGGGGTGGGGGCGCCGCGCAAGCTCACCCGCGACTACGCCTTCCAGCTCGCCGACCACCTCTTCTACGACCGCACCACGATCACCGATGCGATGGTCGACGAGACCTTCACCACCGTCACCCGCCCCGGTGCCCGGCGCAACATCGTCCGCCTCCTCCGCGAGGCGCGCCGGGCGCGGCTGGAGTGGTGGCTCGGGGAGATCCGCGTGCCGACCCTGCTGCTCTGGGGGAGAGAGGACCGGGTGACCCCGGTGGCCCCGTGGCGCACCGCGGCTGCCGGCCTGGAGGCGATGGAGCTGCACACCGTCGATCGGTGTGGCCACAGTCCGATGGTCGAGCGGCCCGACCGGTTCTGCGACCTGGTCGCCCCCTTCCTCGACCGTGTCGCCCCGGTGGACGCGGTGGCGGCGTGCGGCTGCGCCTGAAGCGCAGCGCCGGTAGGAGCCGGCTCCCGCCGGCGAAGCAGGCCTTTCAGGCCTGCCCGCGGCCGGTGGCCGCGGCTCGCGAGCAGGAGCTCGCTCCTACCCTCGTACCGGCGGTCGGGTGGCACGGTCTCCCGCCGGTATTCTCCTTCAGTCCGGTCCCTACAGGGCGTCGTCGAGGGTGGCCAGCGCCCGCCCCGCCTCTTGCCGGCCTAGGGCGCTCGGCCCGGGAGCACGGGCGCACCCCACGCCCACCCCCCACTACCAACGCGCCCAGCCCGCG
>CAZRGD010000125.1:0-7375 GCA_964599505.1 uncultured Nitrospirota bacterium
CGTGAGTCGCGGCAATGCACGACGGTGGCGTAGCCCGCCTGCCCGAGGTGGCGGGCGATCGCCGCGCCGAGGCGGTGCGCCGCGCCGGTGACCAGGGCGACCCGCCTCACCCGCCCGCCTCACCGCGCCGGCGGGTGATCTCCACCCCCGCCCACGCCGCCTGGTTCAGCGCCTGCGGCTTTCGTACCCGCACCGTCGCCGCAGTAATCGGCGTCGTCGCCAGAAGCCAGGAGGCCACCCGCTCGGCGAGGGTCTCGATGAGCTGGAACTGCCCCTCCACCGCGATCCGTTCGACCCCCTGCGAGGCGGCGTCGTAGTCGACGGTCTGGGTGAAGTCGTCGTCATGCGCCGCGGGTGTCACATCAAAGGCCATCTCCACATCGACAAAGAGCCGCTGCGGGTGCTGCCGCTCCCACGGGTGGATCCCGATGACGCAGTCGACGGCGAGGTCGTGGATCAGAATCTTGTCAGCCATTTTGAATGTCGTCCTCCAGCTTCCTGAGTTTTGGCCCCCTCCCCACCCCTGCCTCCCCTCTTCTGTTTTCGCCGCAGACGAAAACAGCCTCGATGAGCACCCGGGTCGGCGCGTTGAGATCCATCCCCAGGGCCGCCTCCGGGGTGACCCAGGCGTACGCCTGGGCCTCGTAGTTGAGGCGCACCGCCTTGGTGTGGGCGCGGCCGCGCAGGTTCACCAGAAGAAAGTGCTTCTTGGTGTGGAACTCGGGGGAGAAGACCGCGTCCTGCACCAGCACGATCTCGGGCTCGGTGAGCAGCAGGCCGGTCTCCTCCTCGACCTCGCGCAAGAAGGCCTGCTCCATGGTCTCGCCGTAGTCGATCTTGCCCCCCGGCGTCCCCCACTTTCCCGACCACTTGGCGGTTCGGATCAGGAGGATCTCACCGTCGTCGTGGACGATGAGGCCGCCCACGGTGGCGATGGGCATCGCCAGCCGCTCCACCCGGCCGTCGCGGGCAAGGAGGGCCACCACCTCACCGAGGTCATCGAAGAGGTAGTCGGGGTAGGCCGCAGCGAGGGCGACGCGACCGGTATAGCCGGTGGCCACCGCCACCGCGCGCACCCCGGCGCCACGCGCCGCCTCGACGTCGTGGACCATGTCACCCACAAACACGGTGGCGTCGGGGCGGGCGTCGAGCTTGGCCAGCAACGGCCCCATCGCCTGCCGCTTGTCCCCGATGCCCCCATGGATCCCGTCGACCAGCTCCGCGAGGTCGAGGCGTGCCACCTCCGCCTCCAGTAAATCCGACCGCATGGTGGAGAAGAGGTGGACCCGGATACCGGTGTCGCGGGCGAAGGTAAGCAGCGCCCGCGCCGCGGGCAGGAGCGGGACCTGGTGGCGCAGGGGCTCGTAGGCCGCGAAGAAATGTGCGTCCACCTCCTCGCGCGAGCGGCCCGGCAGAAAGCGCGCGTAGAAGCGCATGAAGGGGAGCTCGAACTCGCGCTGGAAGGTGGGGCGGTCCAGGGGCGGCTCGCCGTAGACGGCGAGCACCGCGTTGGTGGCGGTGAGCGTCGCCCCGAGGTCGTCGGCCAGCGTCCCGGACCAGTCCACGAGGAGGGTGTCGATCATGGCGGGCGATAGTAACAGCGGTCAGCAGACGAATCTCAGGTAGGAGGGGGCCATGCCCCCGATCGGAACCCTCAGGCCTATGTAGGGTGTGCCAAGCGCAGCGCGGCGCACCACCATCCTTTGGTGCGCAGCGCTGCGCTTGGCACACCCTACGAAGGATATTTTCGGCGGGGCGATCCGGATGTGGGGATAGGCAGTTTACCCACGCACGGAAGGTCCCGCCGGCCGTCTGCCCGTTGCCACCGACGCCGATGGAGTTGCGTGGCTCCCATGCCCCCCAACTCTCCCCGTGTCCCCCGTGGTCAAGAAGGAGAGCCGACGATGATGGGGAGCGCCCCTCTCTCATCCCCGCCTGCCGCTCCGACGAAGAGAGGAGTCATGGAGATCGACGACGGATCCTACCTGCTCCGGCTGGCACGTGCCGCCCTCACCCTGTGGGTCGAGGACGCAATCGAGTGCGCACCGCCCGAACCACCCGACGGTATGGAGATCCGCCGTGCCATGTGGGTGAGCCTCTATACCTACCCCGACCACGCCCACCGCGGCGCCATGGGCGTCCTCTACGACCCGCCAACCGTGGTGGAGGCGGCGGTGAACGCCGCGATCCTCCTCGGCCGCCACCCGCAGGGGCAGCCGGTCACCGCGGAGACGGTGGCCAACCACACCCTGGAGATCTCCATCGCCTCGAAGCCGAACCCCCTGTCCACCGAGAGCGTCGAAGCGGCGGTGGTCCCCGGCCGCCACGGAGTGGTCATCGAGGACGACGACCGCCGCCTGGTCCTGCCGCCGCCGGCCCTCACCACCGCCACCACCCTCCCCTCCATCCTCGATCAGGCGTGTGAGCGATGCGGCCTCGGCGCCGCCTTCTGGCGCCGACCGGAGACGGAGATCGCCACCTTTACCGTCGACACCTTCGCCGAACAGTGGCCGGTAGGGGCGGTGGACCGCCGCGCGCCGGGAGCGGTTCCCGTCAGGAAGTCGTAATGGCCGATCTCACGACCCATCGCATCCTCTGCCGCCAGTCGAGCATCAGCGGCTGCACCATCCTCCACACCCTTCTCGACCTGTCACCGCTGCCGATGGCATTAAAGGACGAGAGGCTCGTCTACCGGATCGCCAACACCGCCTTCTGCGCCCTCCTCGGCCTCACCCCCGAGGAGGTGGTGGGGCGCACCGACGCCGACCTTCTCCCCGCCGAGATCGCGGAGGCGGCCGAGCAGTGGGACCGGATGGTCCTCGCCGAGCAAATCCCGGTCGTCTTTGCCGAAACCTGGCCGACACCGGCAGGGGATCGTCTCTTCGAGGTGAACCGCCACCCCATCGCGGGTGGTACGACGGGGGCGAACATTGCCATCCTCCTCACCGACATCACCGAGGCACGCCAGACCCGCGAGGAACTCGACAAGTACGTGCAGGCGGTGGAGCAATCCCCCGCGTCGGTGGTGATCACCGACACCCACGGGACCATCGAGTACGTCAACCAGCGGTTCTCCGAGGTGACCGGCTATACCGCTGACGAGGCGACCGGCGCCAACCCGCGGATCCTCCGATCGGGGAAGATGGAGCCGGAGCTCTACGCCGCGCTGTGGCAGACGATCACCGCGGGGCGGGAGTGGCGCGGCGAGCTGTGCAATCGCAAGAAGGACGGCTCCCTGTTCTGGGAGCAGGCGTCGATCTCGCCGATCTTCGACGAGGCGGGACAGATCGCCCACTACCTGTCGGTGAAGAGCGACATCACCGAGGAAAAGGCAGCGGAGGAGGCCCTGCGCACCGCCCACCGAGCCAACACCCTGCTCCTGGCCACCATCCCGTCGATCCTCATCGGGATCGACGGCGAGGGGCGGATCAGCCAGTGGAACCCGGCCGCGGAGCGCACCTTCGCTGTCACCGCAAAGCAGGTGGTCGGCCGCCCCTTCAAGGAGTGCTGCATCCTCTGGCACATGATGAAGATGGAGGAGGCGGTGGCCACGTGCCTCGCCGAAGCACAACCGCTCCGCCTCGACGACGTCTTCTTCATCCATCCCGACGGCCACGACGGCCTCCTCGAGATCACCCTCACCCCGGTCACCGGCAATGACGGCGAGGCCGCGGGGTGCCTGCTGCTTGCCTCCGACATCACCGACCGCCGCCACCTGGAGAGCCAGCTCTCCCAGGCGCAAAAGCTGGAGTCGATCGGCCAGCTCGCCGCCGGCATCGCCCACGAGGTCAACACCCCCACCCAGTACGTGGGCGACAACACCCGCTTCATGGAGGAGGCCTTCGGTGACCTCACCACCCTCCTCGCCCAGTTCCAGACCCTGCTGGAAGCGGCACGCAGTGGGGCGGTCCCCGCCGAGGTGGTGGAGGCGACCGACGCGGCGATCGAGGAGGCCGACCTCGACTACCTGAACGACGAGATCCCCACCGCCATCCACCAGTCCCTGGAGGGGATCGAGCGGGTGACCGCCATCGTCGCGGCGATGAAGGAGTTTTCCCACCCGGGCCAGGTGGAGAAGCAACCGAGCGACCTCAACAAGCAGATCGAGTCGACGATCACCGTGTCACGCAACGAGTGGAAGTACGTGGCGGAGCTGACCACCGACCTCGACCCCAACCTGCCGCCGGTGCCGTGTCTGGCCGCAGAGCTCAATCAAGTGTTTCTCAACATCATCGTCAACGCCGCCCACGCAATCCGCGACGTCGTGGGTGAATCGGGCGACCAGGGGCAGATCACCGTCACCACCCACGGTACAGGCCCGTGGGTGGAGATCCGCATCAGCGACACCGGCACCGGCATCCCCGACCACGCCCGTGCCAAGGTCTTCGACCCCTTCTTCACCACCAAACAGGTAGGCAAGGGGACCGGCCAGGGGCTCGCCATCGCCCACTCGGTGGTGGTGGAAAAACACGGCGGCACCCTCACCTTCGAGACCGAGATGGGAAAGGGGACGACATTTCTCATCCGGCTGCCGGTCGGCGAGGCCGAGGATACGGCGGTCTGAGGGGGGGGTGAGGCGGACAGTGGAAACAACAGTAGAAAGTAGGAAGTAGAAAGTAGGAAGGGGAAGGACAGCCCTTCGGGCTGATGCGATGCCGATGGAAGCTACACACAGAAAGATCATCGCCGGCCGCAGGCCGGCACCACCCCCTTTCTACTTTCTACTTCCTACTTTCTACGCGAACGAAGCGAGCCCAAGCCCATGAAACGCATCCTCTTTGTCGATGATGAGCCCAACATCCTCGCGGGGCTGAAACGTCAGCTCCGCTCCCAGCGCAAGGAGTGGGAAATGGCCTTCGCCGAGAGCGGCGAGGCGGCCCTCGACATGCTGTCGGAGACCCCCTTCGACGTGGTGGTCTCCGACATGCGAATGCCGGGGATGGACGGCGCCGAGCTCCTCAACCGGGTCAAAGAGCGCTACCCGGAGACGGTGCGCATCATCCTCTCCGGCCACTCGGAGCTGGAGCTGGTAATGAAGTCGGTGGGACCGACCCACCAGTATCTCACCAAGCCGTGTGACCCCGATCTATTGCGCGCCACCCTCAAGCGCGCCTTCGCCCTCCGCGAGCTGCTCGCCGACGAGCCGCTCCAGGCCCTCGCCGCGGGGCTGAACACCCTCCCCTCCCTGCCCACCCTCTACCAGCAGATCGTCGAAGTCCTGCAGGTGCCCGAGGCCTCCCTCGCAGCGGTGGGTGAGGTAATCGGCCAGGAGCCGGCGATGGCGGCGAAGGTGTTGCAGCTCGTCAACTCCGCCTTCTTCGGCCTCCGCCGCGAGGTCTCGGACGCCCGTGAGGCGGTGAGCTTTCTCGGCCTGGAGACGATCACCGCCCTGGTCCTGTCGGTCCACGTCTTCGCCGAGCTCAAGGAGGCGACCGGCGACCCCTTCCCCATCGAGGCGTTGTGGAGCCACAGCCTGGCGGTGGGCACCATGGCCAAAAAAATCGCCATTGCGGAGACCGGCGAGAAGCAGATCGGCGAGGAGGCCCTCATGGCCGGGCTGCTCCACGATGTGGGCAAGCTGATCCTGCGGGTCAACGTGGCGGAGCGATACGCGGAGGTGGCGCGGATCGTGAACGGGGGCGAGTACGATCTCCTCACCGCCGAGCGCCAGGTCTTCGGTACCACCCACGCCGAGGTGGGTGCCTACCTCCTCGGCCTCTGGGGGCTGCCGGACGGGATCGTCGAGGCGGTCGCCTTCCACCACCGTCCCGAAGCGTGTCCGTCGGACGGCTTCACCCCCCTGGCCGCGGTCCACGTGGTCAACTGCCTGGAGGGGGCGACCCCGACCGACCACCCCGCCCGCCATGCCGGTGAGGTGAATGAGGCGTACCTGGAGCAGGCAGGGCTGGCGGGCCGACTGGAGGTGTGGCGGGAGCTGATCGAGGCATCCTCCACCGTTGCCGAGGCGGAGGCGGCCACCCCATGAGCGAACGCATCCTCCTGGTCGACGACGAAGCGAACATCCTCTCCGGCTTCCAGCGCCACCTGCGCAAGCGGTTTCGCATCAAGACCGCCTTGGGCGGCGAACAGGCGTTGCAGCTCCTGGAGAGCGGCCCCTTTGCGGTGATCGTCTCCGACCAGCGGATGCCGGAGATGGACGGCGTGACCCTGCTGGCGGAGGTGTGCCGCCGCTCACCGGAGACGGTGCGCCTCATGCTCACCGGTAACGCCGATCAGGAGACCGCACAGGCGGCGGTGAACCACGGCCAGGTCTTTCGCTTTCTCACCAAGCCGTGCCCACCGGAGACCCTCACCGAGGCGCTGGAGGCGGCCCTGGGCCTCTACCGCCAACAGACCGCCGAACGGCGGGTCCTGGAGGAGACCCTCAACGGCGCCATCCAGCTCGTCGCCGACATCCTCACGATGGTCGACCCCGACTCCTTCGACCGGTCGCTCGCGGCCCGCGAGGAGGCGGCGGCCCTGACCAAGACCCTCGGCGTGGGTGACGCGTGGGAGGCGGAGGTAGCGACCATGCTCGCCCCCATCGCCACCGTCACCCTGCCCCCCGACACCCTCGCCAAGGTGCGCAGCGGGGCTGCCCTCTCGGATGAAGAGACGGAGATGGTGGAACGGCTGCCGGAGGCGGCCCACCGGATGCTCTCCAACATCCCCCGCCTCGGCGGCGTGGCGGAGGCGATTCTGTATCAGGACAAGCGGTTCGAGGGGTCCGGGTTTCCCCATGACGACGCCGCCGGCGAGACGATCCCGATCGCCGCGCGCATCTTGCAGGTGGCGACCGCGGTCACCGACCTCACCCATCGGGGAGTCGAGCGGGCGGACGCGGTGCAGCGGCTGGCAGCGCAGTCGGGACGCTTCGACCCGCGGGTGGTGGAGGCAGCCCGATCCTCGACCGACGGCACGACGACCACGGTATCCGAGGTGGGTGTAATGGGGCTCTCCCCCGGCCAGACCCTCCTCTCCCCGATCGAGACCGCGGATGGCCGCCTCCTCTTCGCCCCCGGCCACCGGATCACCGCCGCGGTCATCGCCCGGCTCCACAACCAGGCGCGCCTCCTGAAGATCAAGGAGCCGATCCGGGTGCAGGAAAATATAAGGTAGGAGGGGGCCATGCCCCCGATCCGCGCCTACGGCGCGGCAGGCCCTTGCGGGCCTGTTTCGCGGGCATGGCCCGCTCCTACCGAGACCCTGCGGCCTCAAGAGCACCCGCCCAGCGACTCGCACCTACAGCGTCGGCAGCGTCACCGTGAAGGTGGTCCCGCCCTCCGGCCGGCTCGCCACCTCGATGGCGCCGTCAGAGGCTTTGGGGTCAGGTCTTTCATTGACACATTTCTGAAAGAAATGTGTCAATGAAAGA
>CAZRGD010000126.1:0-7372 GCA_964599505.1 uncultured Nitrospirota bacterium
CCTAGCCCCTAATCCCTAGCCCCTTCTCCAACAACCCTCCTTCGACACCGAGACGCCGGCCCCCTCCTCACGTTACAGAATCTCAAACCGATACTCCTCGATCACCGTGTTGGCCAGCAGCCGTTCGCACATGTCGCGGACCTGCGCCTCTTGCTCGGCGCGGGCACCGTCGGCGAGGTCGATCTCCACCAGCTTGCCCATCCGCACCTGCTCGACGCCGGTAAAGCCGAGGGAGTCGAGAGCGTGGCGCACCGCCTTGCCCTGGGGGTCGAGGACGCCCTGCTTGAGGGTGATATGGATCTTCGCTTTCGCCATCGGAGTTGCCTTGAGAGATTAGATCGGTGAGCGGACGAAACGGACGGGACCACCCGGTGGAGCCGGTGGTGGCAGAGACGGCTAGTCGGCGAGGACCCGCGCCAGGACCTCCTGGTAGGTCTCTTCCACATCACCGAGGTCGTGGCGGAAGCGGTCCTTGTCCTTCTTCTCCCCCGTGGCCATGTCCCACAACCGCATGGTGTCGGGGCAAATCTCATCACCGAGGGTGAGGAGGCCGTCGGCGTCGTGGCCGAGCTCGATCTTGAAGTCGATCAGCTCCAGACCGCGCTCGGCGAAGAAGGCGGTGAGCAGGTCGGCAATGCGGCCGGTGACCTCCTTCACCTGCGCCAGCTCCGCCGCCTCAACCAGCCCCAGGGCGAGGATGTGGTCGTCGGTGAGGAGTGGATCGCCGAGCTCGTCACTCTTCAGGCTGAACTCGATGATCCGCTGTTTCGCCTCGGTCCCCTCGGCAACCCCCAGCCGCTTGGCGAGAGAACCGGCGATACGGTTCCTCACGATCACCTCGATCGGGAGC
Source organism: uncultured Nitrospirota bacterium (assembly GCA_964599505.1). Classification (GTDB taxonomy): domain Bacteria; phylum CG2-30-53-67; class CG2-30-53-67; order CG2-30-70-394; family CG2-30-70-394; genus CG2-30-70-394. Next base: position 851 of record CAZRGD010000126.1, read on the forward strand.
ATCGTCAGCCGCTGCACCACCATCCGCCGGTCGTCGGTCCGCTCCACGAAGTGGGTGTGGATGCCGTGCGCCTCCAGGTAGAGGAAGAGGTGCTCCGACATGCGGTTGTTCACCACCCCCTTGTCGTGGATGGTGCCGCGCTTTTTTGCGTTGAAGGCGGTGGCGTCGTCCTTGAAGTGCTGCACCAGGAGGCGGGGATCGTCGGTGGCGTAGAGGATCTTCGCCTTGCCGTCGTAGATCTGCTCGCGCGTTTCCATCAGTACAATTTCTCCACGGCGGAGGCGTCGACCCAACCGGTGCGCTCACCCGCCAGTTTCACCTGAACCCAGCCCGGCAGCTCCCCCACCACCTCCAGCAGATCGCCCGGCCCCACCTGGGCCACCGCGGCGGTACGGCGATCGGCGCCGGCGCGGATCTCCAGGGGTCGGCTCACCTTGACGTTGCCGCTCACCGTGCGGATCTCACGCGGTGGTCGCGGATCGACCGGCAGGCTCAGCCGGTCGGTGAAGTCGATGCCGAAGCCGCCCTCGTGGATCCGCACCCGCAACGGCACCTCGCGCACGGAGAGCTTCGGCGAGATCACCAGGGTCCGCGTCACCTCGTGCACCTGACCGGGGGCGAGGAGGGCGATCGTGCGGTCGGTACCACGCACCGCCACCCCGGCCACGTCCACCGGGGTGAGCTCCACTTGCACGTCGCGCGCCGGACCGGCACCCGCGTTACGCACCGCCACCGTCACGTCTACCGCCTCACCGAGTTGGATGACGCCGTCGCCGTTGCCCACCGAGTCGCCGCTCATGTCGTCCACCACCCGGGCGCTGTAGAGGAACTCCGGCCGCGGCAGCGCCTCCACCTGCAAGACGCCCTCGACACCGCGCGGCACATATCCATTTGCCTCGCTGAACTCGATGGAAAACGGGATCTCCCCCACCGCCAGATCAACCGGCAGGTCGATCGTCTCGGTCCACTCGCGGCGGCTCGCCGGAGCGACACGGCCGAAGTAGAAGGTGCGGCCGTCGAGGGCCGGATAGGGAGAGATGAGCCGTGCCTTGGTGCGGAAGAGGTCACCCTTGCCGCGGTTGTAGAGAACCACGGTAATCGAGAGCCGATCGCCCGCCACCACCTGACCGTTTTTCGGCGACGAGCGCACCTCGGCCACCGGGTAGGGAGGCAGGTTGTTGCTACCCACGGACCAGTCGAGGTCCATCCCCTGGGCGCGCAGACGGGCCACCGCTAGAAGGTCGTCGACCCCGCCGGTGGGCACCAGGGTGGCACCGTCGTGGGTCGCCACCGCCAGGGTGGAGCCGTCGGCGGCGATGGCGACGCCGCAGCCGTCGGCCACCGGCTGCCACCGCTCCACCAGCTTGCCGGAGGGGATCTCCCAGAGGATCGCCTCACCGTCCTCGGCGGCGGAGAGCAGGGAGTGGCCGTCGTCGCCGAAGCGCAGCGCCCGCACCCAGGTCTTGTGGCCCTCCAGGGTGGCAAGCTCGCCGCCGCTCTCCAAGTCCCAGAGGCGAATGGCGTTGTAGTTCTCCATCGCGAAGGTGTGGCCACCCGGGTCGATCGCCGCCGCGTCGCCCCAGACGTCGGGGAAGGTGTAGCGGCGCAGGAGCCGGCCGGTGGCGAGATCGTACTGGCGCAGGGTCTTGTCCCAGCCGCCGCTCCACACCCGCTTGGCATCGGCAAAGACGAAGCTCACCGCGCCGCCGTGGCGCGGCAGGGTGGAGACCCGGCTGCCGGTCTCGGCGGTCCACAGGGAGACGCCGCCACCCTTGTCGCCAACTACCAGGAGGCGACCATCGGGGGTGAAGGCGAGGGCGGTGATCGGCGCCTCGGCCGCCGCCAGCCGCTGGCTGACCCGCTGGCTGCCGAGGTCCCACACCCACACTTGACCACTCGCATCGCCCACCGCCGCCAGACGGCCGGCGTGGGCGACCGCCACCGCGTACGGCCCCTTGCCCAGGGGCCCGAGGCGGGCGACCCGGCCGTCGACACCCTGACGGGCGAGGAGGTGGCCGCGGTCGGCGTAGAGGAGACCGCCATCGGGAAGGAAGGCGAGGAGTGGCCCGCACGGCGCCACATCGCGGAGTTGGCGCACGCCGAGGCCGGGACCACCGGCGGAGCCGAGGGATTCCACCTTCGCGTGCAGATGGGCCGGGGCCGCGGCGGCAGCCGCCGCCTCACCCGTCGGCGCCTTGCGATGCCAGAAGCGGAGGCGAGCAAAACGCCCCACCTCCTTGTGACCCACCACCCCGGGCGCCACCTCCGCCTGCGGATGGACCACACCACCGGCGGTGGTCGCGGCGGTTTTGGTGACCATCTCGCTCGCCTGTGGCGGCTCCGCCGTCTGGTGACGGTGGAAACGCTCAAACCGCGCACAACCGGCCGCCATCATGGCGACCAGAACGAAGGCAAAGAGAGAACGCAGAGACAGTTTCGACACGCAGCTCACCAGGGAAAATTAGGCGGGCGAGCCTCCCGCACGGCCGACCCCAGTGTCAAGCCGGACGAGGGTCTCCATCATCGTCGGCTCTGAGTTTTCGTCACGGCCACGGTGCTGATCTCACAAGCCCATGGCACCATCCCCGACGGTGATCGCGTTCACCCATCCGGTGAAGAGCGCGACCGGTGTCGTGAAGGGCAAGCCGCAATGGGCTCGGGACAGGCTGTGGTGGCAATCGCGTCGCCCTGGATCCCATGCCGCCCGGCAGGGAATGGGCCACGGAACCCACGGAAGGACAGCGAAAACAAGATGGGGTACCTGACCGTAGGGTCGGCAGAGGCCGACCGACTCCGTCATCTCAAAGAAGTTACGGTGCTCGGCGGGCTGAAGCCCGCCCTACGGACGGTGCCAGCTTCGGCCTGCATTGCTATTTCCGCTGATCCTCGTCTGTGCGAGAAGCTCAGTGGGACGCCGGCAGGGCGCGCATCGTCTCGGCCACTGCGGCGCGGGCGAGGTCGTCGGGGGTGTCATCGAGGTCGTTGAGGGTCCGCACCAGCCCACCGTGGATCCGGTTACGCCAGACGAGATGGCCGTCACGCAGGTCGTGGAGGCTCACCTCGATCGACACGGTCACCGCATTCTTCAACTCGTCGGTGCGGGGCTCATCCCACTCACTCACCGTGGTCAGCAACAGGAGATCGGCCTGCAATGCCCGGCGCAGGGTGGCGCGGTCGAGGCGGGCGGCGCCGGCGAGGGCGGCCTCCGCCTCCTCCCGCCCCGCCTCCGGGGCGAGGCGATAACCGGCGCGAGCCAGACGCGCCACCTCGGCACCACGCACCGCCTCCAGGATCTCACTGCGGTGGATCTCACCGCGATCAATCTTCATCTCCTTCAGATCGAGGCGCATCCGGTGGCGGAAGGCAAAGTGGGCGTTGGCCGGTGCCGATGGCGTCACCACCGCCACCACCGGCGGGGGCTGCTCGCCGGCCGGCGGCGCATGACCACAGGTGGTGAGCATGAGGGCGAGACAGACAAGAAGGGGTGCGCGACGAGTCATGGCGCCAGTAGAGAGGATCGGGACGGCGGACTGCAAGGGTTGAGGCGGACCTGGATCGTCGGCTCTGGTTTACCCCTTCAGAGCGATACCGGTGGTTTCCCAAGCAGTATAGATGTCGCCGGTGGGTGTAGCGCCATTCACCCACAGGGCGAAGCTGCGGATCAAGGGTGTAGTGGGCAGGAGGAACCCCATCCGTGTGGAAGTTTTGAAGGGGGGGCCTCGCGCGGAGGCGCAGAGGGGCGGAAGACTGGGGATCGGCGGATCAGCGGAAATAATAACTGCCGAGAAATCCGATGTTTCCGAGTCTCCGCGTGAGAGGGAACACGAAAGCACGAAAGTTTGAAAACACGAAAAAATTCAATAGGTTGTGTTTCGTGTTTTTCCCTTTTCGTGTTTTCGTGTTCCAGCGGTGTGAAGGACGATGGAACGCTTAGGGCTATTTCTGCTGACCCTCTCTGCGCAGATGCATTGCTTCACCCACCCGCTGCCGCGTCCGGCTCCAATGCGGCGAGGGCCTCGGGGGTGTTGACGTTGATCCAGGCGACGACGAGCCCGTCCGGTGGCGCGGAGGTGTCCACCTTCGAGTGGCGGGCGACCGCCCGCGGCGCGAGGCGACCGGCCGCCGCCTCGCCCTCGAGCCAGGCGAGCGCCTGGGGCTCGTACACCGCCAGGAGCGGCTCCACGCCTCTGCCGTGACTCGGTACCACCGCCCAGCGCCCAGGTCGCCGCGCCCCCTTCAGCCACGCCACCGCCTCCGGCCCCACCCGCGGAAGGTCGCACGCGGCCACCAGCCACGCCGCCTCCGGCGCCCACCGGTGAGCGGCGAGGAGCCCGGCGAGCGGCCCCACCACCCCCGGCGGGTCGGGGAGGCGGCGTAGGTGGACGAGCGACGGGGCCACCTCGCCGCTGCCGAGGAGCAGGACCTCCCCCACGTGGGGGGCCAGGGCGGCGGCGGCGATCTCCGCGAGGGTGCTGCCTTGGTAGGTGAGGAGCTGCTTCGGCTGCCCCATGCGCCGGCTGGCGCCGCCCACGAGGAGGCCACCGTAGAGCGGCCGCTCCGCCCACGCCACGTCGAGCCACGCCTCGATTCGCGCCAGCAACCGCGCCTCCCGCCCAGCTCCCCACTTGAGCACCTCCGCCACCTCGGTCACCTCCGGCGGCAGGGCCTGATCCTCCGGGTGGGCGAGCCACACCTTCGGCAGCGGCGTCTCCTTGTGGCCCTCCACCAGGACGAGGTCATGATCGAGGAGCAGACCATCCACCACCGCGTCGAGCGCCGTCGCCGGACCTGGCCGGAGCCGCCACGCCACCTCGTTCGGGCCGCGCAGGCAGATATCGGCGCCGGCACGAAAGAGGCGGTCCGAGTCCTTCCCCGGGGTGTCGAGGGAGACCCCGTGGGCGTCGTGCTTCACCACCGCCACCGCCAGGCCGCGGCCCACCAGCTCGGGGATCACCTGCTCCAGGAGGGTGGTCTTCCCCGACCCGGACCAGCCGCACACCCCGAAGGCCGCCCGCCCCGGCCTCACCGTGCCACCTCTGCCTCGGCGTCCGCCGTGAGGAGGAAGAGGGAGCGCGGCTTGAGGCTGGCGCGCACCTGCTTCCCCACCGCGAGGCGGAGGTCGTCGGCACCGCACACCGGCAGGCGCACGGAGATCGGCGGAAGGGGGTCGGCGGTGAGGGTCACCTCGACGCGGCCATCGAGGAGCAGCAGCTCCGCCACCACCGCCTCCACCACGTTGGCCGCGACCTGCGGCCGCAGAGGACGATCCGGGTGGAGCAGCATCACCTCCTCGGGACGGATCCCCACCAGGCACGAGCCCCCGGCCGGCGGCGAGGCGGCAGCGGCGAGCTCCAGGGGGTGGTCCACCAGGCGCACGCGACAACCGCCCCCATCGGCCTCTCCCACCACCACCGCCGGCCACAGATTCTCCGGAGCGAGAAAGGCGGCCACCGCCGAGTCGGCGGGACGATCGTAGAGGGTGCGTGGGGGGGCGAGCTGGCGCAGGCCGCCGTCGAGGAGGACACCGATCCGATCACCGAGGAGAAACGCCTCCTCACGGTCGTGGGTGATGTGGAGCGCGGTGAGCCCCGACTCCCGGTGCAACCGCCGCAGGAGGCGCTGAAACTCGCGCCGCCGGTGGGGATCGAGCGCCGCGCACGGTTCATCGAGCAGGAGCAGCCGCGGCCGGGTGAGGAGCGCCCGGCCCAGCGCGACCCGCTGCTGCTCACCGCGCGACAGGGTGCGCACCGACCGCCTGGGGAGCAGCGGCCCCAGATCGAGGACCTCGGTGAGGCGGGTCAGCAGATCGGAGTCAGGCCGATCACCCCGACACCCCACCCCCCACAGGAGATTCTCCTCCACGTCGAGGTGGGGCAGCAGCCCGAGGTCCTGCGGCACATAGGCGATCCCCCGCTCCCCCGGCGGAACCGCCGCAAGCGGCCGCCCGTCGAGCTCCACCTCGCCCGCCGCCAGCGGGTGCCACCCCAGCAGCGCCTCCAACAGGACCGTCTTTCCCACCCCCGACGGCCCCACCAGGACCAGGTACTCCCCCGGCGCCACCGCCAGATCGATGGGCCCGAGGTGGAAGCCGGACAGGCGCACCTCCACCGCCTCGGCGGTGAGGAGGGGAGAGACACCGGACGTGGCAGGAGAGGCGGTCATGGGGGATGGGAACGGCAGTAGGCAGTAGGCAGTAGGCAGGGGAGAGGGACCGGGGCCAGGTGTCGTCAGTCGTGTCCCACGGGCCTGAAGGCTGAGTCTGACCGCAGGGTACGCAGATTACGCAGATTTCGGTATGAGAGAGGGGCCGGATCGTGGGTGCCACGAGCGCTCCCATCAGACGCCCGGCCTGGCCCGCAAGGCAACGGGCTCAACGCGAAGGCACCAGGGCGCGAAGGGGAGTCGAGGAGGCAGGTTCGTGTCAACGCGGCGCGAGGTGGGCTCGAGGCGAGTGGGTTTTCAACGCAGAGAGGATCAGCGGAAATCGCAATGCAGGCCGAGATGGCATCGTCCGTAGGGCGG
>CAZRGD010000127.1:0-7355 GCA_964599505.1 uncultured Nitrospirota bacterium
GTGCTCGGCGGGCTGAAGCCCGCCCTACGGACGGTCCCATCTCGATCTGCATTGCGATTTCCGCTGATCCTCTCTGCGCCTCTGCGCGAACCCAGCCTTCCAAGCCCCCCCCCCTTCGACCGACGATGACGCCATGGCCCTAGACGCCTACCTCGACTGCGCCGCCGGGATCTGCGGCAACATGGTGCTCGGCGCCTGCCTCGATGCGGGGGTGGAGGAGGCAGCGCTGCGTGGGGTGTTGGCCTCCCTCGGCCTCGATGGCTGGGAGCTCATGGTCGAGCGGGCCACTCGCGGCGGCGTGGCGTGCACCCACGCCCGGGTCACCTGCGCACCGTCCCACCACCACCGCCACCTCGCCGACTGCCTCGCGATCGTCGGTCGTGCCGCCCTACCCGCACCGGCGGCGGAGCACGCCAGGGCCGTGTTTACCCGGCTGGCCAAGGCGGAGGCGGCGGTCCACGGGGTGGCGGTCGAGGCGGTCCACTTTCATGAGGTGGGGGCGGTGGACGCCCTCATCGACATCGTAGGCTCCTGCTGGGCGCTCCACGCCCTCGGTGTCGACCACATCACCCACTCGCCGGTGAACGTGGGCGATGGCTGGGCCGATTGCGCCCACGGTCGCCTGCCGGTCCCGCCGCCGGCGGTGGAGCGTCTCCTGGTGGGCCGGCCGGTGCGCCGCAGTGTCCCCGGAGTGGCGGAGGTGGGAGAGCTCACCACCCCCACCGGGGCGGCGCTGCTTGCCACCCTCGCCACCCCCGCCCCGGCGGACGCAACCCACACGGTGACGCGCACCGCCTACGGCGGCGGCGATCGGGACCCGGCAGGCTTTCCCAACTGCCTCCGTCTCTGCCTCCTCGCCCCCGAGCCCGCGGTACGGGAGCGGGTGGTGGAGCTCGTCTGCGACCTCGATGACCTCCACCCCGAGTGTTTCCCGGAGGCGGCCGCCGCGGCGCGTAAGGCAGGCGCGGTGGACACAACACTCGCGCCGATCACGACCAAGCATGGTCGGCCCGCGACCCGCCTCACCGCGCTTACCCCGCCGACCGCCGCCGGCGCGGTAGAGGCCGCGCTCTTTGCCCACACCACGACCTTCGGCGTTCGCCGACGGGAGCTCACCCGCACGGTGCTCCTCCGCCGCTTCGTGGAGGTCGCGACGCCGTACGGCACGGTGCGCATCAAGGAGGGGTGGCTTTCGGGCGAACGGCTCCAGGCCACCCCCGAGTACCGCGACTGCACCGCGGCTGCCGAAGCCCACAGCGTGCCGACCCGAGAGGTCTACCGCGCCGCCCTCGCCGCCGTCCCGCCGCCGGGAGAGGCACCGTGACCCCGTGGCTCCTGCCGGCCACCGGCGCCTTCATCGGCTGGCTCACCAACAAGGTCGCCCTCACCCTCCTCTTCCGCCCGCGTGAGCCGGTCTCCATCGGCCCGTGGCGCCTGCAGGGAATCATCCCCGCCCGCCGCAAACGGCTCGCCGCCGCCATCGCCCGGGCGGTCCAGCGGGACCTCCTCTCCGAGACCCAGATCGCGCAGCTCATCGCCGAGATCGATCTCCGGGGCGAGGTGGAGCGGGCGGTCGAACGGGCCATCGACCAGCGCATCGACAGCCGCCGCATCGAGGGGGTGCCGCTGGTGGGACGGGTAAGCCGCCGCTTCTATGAGGAGCTCAAGCGGCGAGTGATGACGGCGGTGGCGAGCCGCGCCCGTGACTACCAGCAACGGGTCGCCCACCGGATCGCCACCCGCGTCGACGTGGAGGCCCTGGTGCGCACGCGAGTGGAGGAGATGGAGACGACCCAGTTGGAGGCGCTGCTCCTGGACCTCCTGCGCCACGAGTTCCGCTACCTCGAGTGGATGGGTGCGGTCCTCGGGGGCCTCATCGGCGCCTTGCAGCTTTTTTTCTTGCGCTAACCGCTTTTCTTGCGCAAACCGCCGCGCAAGAAAAAAAGGCCGCCTGCGCGGCCGAGACCACCCACGAACCGTGTCGTGGGCAGTTTCACAGAGGCTGCGGGGGGGGACGAACCGCCGAGAGGAAAAAAAGGCGCCCCGACCTCGCGGCCGGGGCGCCTCTACCCTACTCCTCCTTCTCCTCTTCCTCTGCGGGAGGCGTCGGCGGAACGGGTGGCCTGGCGCCACCCGGCACGCCACCGAACATCGGCGGCGGCGGCGGAGAACCACCGATCGTTGACCCACCGGCAGGCGGGGGCGGACTCCCGCCGATCTTGCTGCCTCCCCCAAGGGGCGACGAGGGGGGCGGACCGCCACCAATCTTGCTGCCGCCACCTAGCGGCGAGGGGGGCGGCGGACCGCCACCAATCTTGCTGCCGCCACCCAAGGGCGACGAGGGCGGTGCACCACCGCCGATCTTGCTGCCACCGCCCAGGGGCGAGGAGGGCGGTGAACCGCCACCGATCTTGGAACCTCCAAACATGGAGGAGGGCGCACCGCCACCGATCTTCGAGCCACCACCGAGGGGCGAACCACCGCCGCCAAGGGGTGAGCCACCACCGCCGAGAGGCGAGGTGGGGGCGGGACCACCGGCCGCGGCAGGCGCTGCGGTCTCTTCCTCTTCCTCCTCCTCGACCTCCACCGGCGGCGCCTCGGGCGGCCCGGGCAGGACCACCGCGACCTCCGCCGCCGCGTACATCTTCTCATGCACCATCGCCGCGGTGCGGTAGAAGAGGTGGGCAAACTTCGAGTACGGCATGTAGCCGAGGAGCATGAAGATGAGCGACAGATGGATAAAGTAGGTGGGGTAGGCGATCCCGGCGGCACCCGACAGGCGGGTCAGCTCGGTAAGCGACCCGGTCACCGCGACTGCGGTGAGCAGCCCGAGAAAGAGCCAGTCGAAGTAGCTCGACGGGAGATTGTTGCGCTCCTCCGGATCCTTCTCGAAGCGGCGCGCCACCAGACGGAAGCAGCCATAGAGAAGCGCCACGGCGCTGACGTTGCCGAGGATCTTGACCGGGTCGTACAGGGGAAGGGGGGTGAAGCGACCGGAGTAGTAGTAGATGGTCACCATGGTGGTGGTGCCCAAGGCGCCGAGGAAGCCGTAGAGCATCGGCAGGTGACCATAGTACCGCTTGCCCTCCAGCGAGCACTTGCGAAACTGGGTGTGGGAGAGGATCTCCTTTGCCGTGAGGATGGCCGCCTCTACCATGGTGCGACGCGGGCTCTCCCCGGCGCGGTGGGCCGAAATGGCGGTCCAGTAGCGGCGCATTCCCATGAGGCCGGCGATGAAGCCGAAGAAGGAGACCGGGATATAGAGATATTCCAGGACGTGGATGTGAAAGAGAAACTCGTACTTGATCTGCTCCTCGCCGGCAGGGAGGTGACCGCCAAGGACGGAAAAAGTTCCCTCCATCCCGAGAACCGCCAAGAGGACGATCACCGGGATCGCGAAGAGAAGCGGCAGGTACTTGGCGTCGTTGAAGAGGCGAGCGAAGGGACGCGGCCAGGCGAAGTGGGTGATGGTGTAGTCGCGCACCGCCGACAGGAGCTCGCCCGGCTTGGCACCGCGCGGGCAGTACGAGGAGCAGTCACGGCAGTTGTGGCAGACCCACACCAGCGGGTCGGAGACCAGCTTCTCCTTCATCCCCCACTGGGCATGGATCATCTCCGGCCGCGGGAAGGGACGATCATCGGTGGAGATCGGGCAGACCACCGAGCAGGTAGCGCACTGGTAGCAGCTCTTCAGGTTTTCGCCGCCGAACGCCTTGAGGCTGCGAATGAATTCGAGATCCGGTGCGACGGTTGTGGGCATGGTGTCCACCTACAAAGCGAGTGTTGGGTAGAGACGATCTCTTGGGACGATCCGCGGGGAGGCTAGAAGCCCTTGAAGGGGTTGGGGCCGATCTTGTTGATGTGCTTGATGAACCCCTTCACGATCTCGGGGAAGCGCTGGTACTCAGAGATCGGGAACTCGATGTACTGGGCCCGCTCCGCCTCCAGGCCGAGGCGATCGAGGGTCTCCTGAATCTTCCCGAGGCGCTCCACCGCCAGCTCCGAACCGCGGATCATGTGGCACTGGTAGTTGTCGCCGTACTTGCAGCCGAGAAGCATGACCCCGTCGAAGCCGCCGGAGAGAGAGTCGGCGATCCACACCTGGTTGATCGCACCGAGACAGCGCACCGGCAAGAAGCGCACCTGGGCGTCGTACTGGAGCCGCTTCATCCCCGCCATATCGATGGCCGGGTAGGCATCGTTCTCACACATGAAGGCGAGAATCCGCAGCTTGCCGGTGTCCTCGCTCGGGATGTCGATGGCACGGATCTGCGACGACATGCCGTCGATGGAGTAGTTCTGGAAGCTGATGATCCGCTCCGGACACGCCCCCATGCAGATGCCGCAACGGCGGCACCGGTTGATGTTGAGCTGCGGGAAGCCCTTCTCATCCTCGTTGAGAGTGCCGAAGGGACACTCCTCGGTGCACCGCTTGCACGCGGTACAGCGGTCGAGACCGAAGACCGGGTAGGTCGGGTCCATCGCCCGCGGCAGGGCCGCCTCGCCGGTACGGGCGTACTCGATCGCCTGGATCGCCTTCATCGCCGCGCCGCCGCCGTCGATGTAGGCGTTGGCGATATCCATCGGCGCCCGCACCGTGCCGGCGGCGAAGATGCCGGTGCGCCGGGTCTCGTACGGGAAGCAGATGAAGTGGGAGTCGGGGAAGCCGTACTTGAGGTCCGGCAGGGCCGCTCCCTGGCGGTACTCGAGGGCGAGGATGTCTTGCTCCAGGGTCGACGGCACGATGCCGGTGGCCAGCACCACGAGATCGACCTCCACCGTGATCGGTCCCCCAAGCAGCGTCTCCTCCGCGGTCACCGACACCTGGTTGGCGCCCGCCGGCTTCACCTCGGTGACGTTGCCCTTGGTGAGGAAGACCCCCTCGTCCTCCTGCATCGCCTTGTAGAAGTACTCCTGATGGCCGGGAGTCCGCATGTCGCGATAGAAGACGAAGGCACGACCGTTGACCGGGTCGGCCTCGCGCACGTACGCCGCCTGTTTCAAAGAGGTGCCACAGCAGCTCGACGAGCAATACGGGAGATGGTCCGGATCACGCGAGCCGGCGCAGAGGACGAAGGCGACCGAGCTCGCCGGTCGGCCGTCGGAGGGACGGACCAGCTTGCCGCTCTTCGCCATCGCCTCGAAGGTGTCGGAGCTGACCACGTTGGGGGAGGCACCGAAGCCGAGGTGGTCCAGCTTCGCGGCGTCATAGGACGAGGAACCGGTGGCGAGGACCACCGAACCTACCTGCATCGCCACCTCGTCGCCGTCGCGCTTCACCAGGGCGGTGAACAGACCGGGCTGGCCGGAGATCTTCACCACCTCCGAGGAGGTCATCACCTCGATATTCGGCTGCGCCTTGACCTCCCCCTGCTTGCGCGCCAGGTCCGGTTCGCTGAGCTCGGCGTACGGCTGCCTCTGGGGGAGCTGACGGTGGAGGGTGCGCAGGTAGCCGCCGAGCTCCGCTTCCTTCTCCACCAGAACCACCTTGTGGCCCGCCTTCGCCGCCTCGATCGCCGCCTGCATGCCGGTGGCACCGGCGCCGATCACCAGGAGGGCGTCATACACTTCCTGAGTCACCGACGACTCGGGGATCGAGCTCTTGGCGTTCTTCACCAGCCCCATGCGCAGGTAGTCCTGCGCCATCGCGTCCGTCTCCTCATCGTTGGGGGCGTGGCACCACGCCACCTGCTCGCGCAGGTTCACCCGGTCGAGGACGACGTCGGACGGGAAGGCGAAGACGTCCTGGTTCACCCGCCCGGAGCAGGCGGCGATGACCACACGATTGACACCGTCGGAGTCGATGTCGTCGCGGATGACCTTCACCCCCTCGTCACTACAGAGGAAGGCGTTGGTCTTGCAGGTCGACGACTTCGGATCGCCGTTGGCGATCTTCTCGAGAGCCTCGATGTCGAGGGCATCGCCGAGGCCGCATCCCGTGCAGATGTAGGTTCCGAGCTTCGGCTCGGCGGCGGTATCGTTGGCCACGTTCAACTCCTTGCAACGAGCTGGTGAATCGAGTGGAGGGCGGCGGCGGTCGCGTCACGGGTGGAGGTGGTGACATCCACCGGCGCGCGCGCGCAGCCCACCGGGAAGATCCCCGCGTCGGAGAGCGGCGTCATGACGAAGCCGTCGTCGTCGTGTTCCAGCGACCCGGCGAGCGGATCGCCCAACAGAGAAGGCTGCATCCCGGTAGCCAGGACTACGATGTCGGCAACCCGATGAACCTTCTTGGCGCTCACCGCGTCCTCGGCGGTGACCACCAAGTACTGGCCGTCGGTGCTCGGCTCAATCTTGGCCACCTTACCCTTGATGAACTCGATCCCCGCCTCCTTGGCGGTAGTGAAAAAGTCCTCGTAACGGCCCGGCGTTCGGATATCGATATAGAAATCGGTAACCTCCGCGTCCGGGTACTGCTCCTTGAGCAGCAGCCCCTCCTTGAGAGAGGCCATGCAGCAGATCGAAGAGCAGAACTGGAGGTGGTTCTCGTCCCTTGAGCCGGCGCAGTGAACGAAGACCACCCGCTTCGGCAGCTTGCCGTCCGACGGGCGGAGGATCTTGCCCGCGGTGGGCCCACTCTCCGCCGCCATCCGCTCGAAGGTGACGTTGTTGACGATGTTCGGATGGGTTCCATAGCCGAGGTTGTCCATCCGGCTTGCATCGTACGGACGCCAGCCGGTGGCAACGATGACCGCCCCCACCTTGAGCTCCTTGTCCTGCGCCTGCTGGGCGAGGTCGATGGCGTCGTACTGACACTTCTCCACGCATTTGCTGCACGAGCTCCCCTGGCACGCCGCCATGTCGACGGCGAACTTCATCGGGAAGGCCATGTCGTGGGGAAGGTAGATCGCCTTCGTCTTCGTCAGGCCATAGTTGAATTCGTCCCCACGATCCTCGGGGCACACCTCAACGCACTCGCCACAGGCGGTGCAGCGCTGGTTCACATAGCGCGGCTCCTGGCGCATGGAGACGGTGTAGTCGCCCGGGCCGCCGGAGATCTGGGTCACCTCGGCCAGGGTGTGGACGGTGACGTCCGGGTTCTGCTTGATCCGCCGGAGGTTGATCTCGAAGCCGCAGTACGGCGGGCAGAGCTTGGGGAAGTACTTCCCCAGGCGAATCGCCCGGCCGCCGAGATACGCCTCCTTCTCGACGATGATGACCCGATGCCCGGCCTCGGCCGCCTCGTTGGCGGCGGTGAGGCCGGCGATGCCTCCCCCGATCACCAGAATCGGGAGGGCGTCACTGGTCGCGGTTGCCATAGGTCTCTCCCAGTGCGCGTGTAGTAGTGCGGGGATTTGGCGCCGCCGTCACCCGAAACCAGTCTCCGTCTCGGGGGGGTGCTACCAAACGGGGCG
>CAZRGD010000128.1:0-7304 GCA_964599505.1 uncultured Nitrospirota bacterium
ACCTGGTAGCGCATCGCCGTCCCGCCGCCACCCACATCGGTCAGCGGCGGCAGGTGGGCGCGCAGGTGGGCGAGGATGCGCGGCGCCGGCCACCCGGTGTGGCGGACCCCGTCACCACCAAACGGCATCGCCTCGATGAAGCGCACCTCGATGGGACGGGTCCGGGCGAGCTCGGCGAGCCCCACGATCTCCCCGTCGTTCATCCCCGCCACCACCACCGCGTTCACCTTCACCCGCATCTTCGTGGCGACGAGGGCGTCGAGGGTGGCGAGGACGTCGGCGAGACGGTCGCGGCGGCTCATCTGGTGGAACCGCTCCCGGTCGAGGGCGTCGAGCGACAGGTTCACCCCGTCGACGCCGATCGCCGCCAGCTCCGCCACCCGCGGGGCGAGGCCGACGCCGTTGGTGGTGACGCACACCGTCTCCACGCCGGGTAGCCGCCGGATGCGGGCGAGAAAGTCGACGGTGCCGCGGCGCACGAAGGGCTCGCCGCCGGTGACCCGCACCTTGCGCACCCCGAGGTCCACCGCGACCCGCACCACCCGCTCCAGCTCCTCCCAGGTGAGGATCTCCGCGCGTGGGATCCAGTCGAGCCCCGCTGCGGGCATGCAGTAGCGACAGCGGAGGTTGCACCGGTCGGTGACCGACAGGCGCAGGTAACGAAGGCGGCGACCTTGAGGGTCGACGAGGTGGCGACCGCCACCGCTGGCATGCCCCCGCGGCGCGGGGGCGAGGACAAAGCCCATGGTGCACTCCTTTCCAAACACGGGAGGCGAGGCCGTTTCCAGCCCCACCCTGTCGGCCTGGTGCCCTATCACGACGGGGTCGCGAGGTAGGCGCTTCGGCTCGGAGTGGTGTGTGTGTTGCCGGCGTGGGCCGACTCTCTATCGAGAGCCCGCCGAGCCGCCGGAGGCTCAATTCAGTCTGCTCTCTCTTAAAAGCGGTGTCGAGGTGGGTGCAACGAACAAAGATGGCTCGCGGGTGGAGGCGAGGCCGCGCAGGCGGCCGGCGCCGTGGCCGGTGGTGAGGCAGGTGTCGCACAGCTCCCCGGGGAGCCCGGTGAAGGGGACACCACAGCGGACACAGGCACGCGGCACCACCTCCACCAGCTCCACCTCTCGGCCACCGAGGTAGGCATCGGAAAGGGGCGGTGGCGCACCGTCGCCGGTGGCGGGGATCACGGTGAGGGCGCTCGCGTGACACGCCTCGGCGCAGGCGCCACAGCCGGTACAGCGCGCCGGGGTGAAGAGGAGGCGGGTGACGGACCCCTCCACCGCGCGCCGCAACGCTGCGGTCGGACAGAGGGTCTCACAGACGTTGCAGCCGAAGCAGGCCTCGCTTGCCCGCACCACCCCGGCGTGGAGGCCGGCGGGCAACGTCGCCCCGGCTGCCGGCGTCCCGAGACCGCGGAGGACGGCGGCGAGCTGCGGCTCCGCCACGCCCACCGCCGCCTCACCGTCGCCCTCCTCCTCGCGCAGGGCGGCCACGGCGTGGCTGGCGCCGGCGCGCAGGCGCAGGAAGAGCTCCCGCCGCCCCACCACCTCCCCCTGCGCACGGACCTCCCGCGAGAAGTGCTCCACCTCGCGGATCCGTGCCGGTGAGATGTCGAAGGCGGCCAGCAGGGCCCGCGCCTGCTCCAGAGTCGTGTCGAAGGCCGCTCCCGTCGCCGCCAGGCTGCACCCCGCGCACCCCCCGCGCTCCACCTCGACGCGACAGGTGGGCTGCGTCAGGGGTGCAAGGAGGGTGGTGAGGGGAAGACCGGCGAGGCAGCCAAAGGTGGCGGTAGCCGCCTTCTGCCCCGGCTGGCGGACACAGGTGAAACGCACCACTTCGGAGGTGGCGTCGAGGCGCTCGCGGCGCTGGCTGGCGACCTCCGGGGGTGGGACCAGCGCCCCGGTGGGGCAGGCGGTGACGCACGCCTCGCAGCCGACACATCCCTCTCCAAGAGTGATCCCCGTGGGCGCGAGGGTCACCGCCGAGGCGGGGCAGGCGGTGGCGCAGGCAAGACAGGGGGTGGCTGAGGTGCGGCGGCGCAGACACCGCTCGGCCTGCACCACCGGCACCGGCCCACAGCCACGCTCGGCGCGCAGGCGGCTCGCCCATCGGGTCGCGACGCTCACCGCTCTCTTCCTCCCTGCTTTACCCTCCCCTTCGGGCCGACCGCCGCCACCATCCGTTTGAAGGCGTCGAGATCGAGGGGCTTGGGGAGCGCCGCCACCGCCCCCGCCGCCTCGGCACGGACGCGCACCGCGTCGGACCAGGCGGCGGTGATGGTGAAGCAGCGCGTCGCCGGCCATCGGTCGCGCACCCGGGCGATGAAGGCGATTCCATCCTCACCCGGGAGGCCTACATCGGAGACGACGATGTCCACCGCCGCCTCGGTGAGCTTCTCCCACCCCTCTTCCGCCGAGTGGGCGCAGCGCACCGCCCACCCTGCCCCTTGAAGGCTCTTGCCGAGAGCCCAGCAGGTGAGCTCCTCATCATCGACGATGAGGAGCGACGGGGCATCGCTCGCCGCCGCGCCGAGAGTCCGCTCGCATCGGTTTTTTGGCTCCACCACCATCGCACCCACGGCCCTCACCCTGCGGTGGTGCCTTCTGCCGTGGTGGGATCGATCTCGCGGAAGGTCGCCTCCTCCATCGCCAGGAAGGCGCGGGCGAAACGCGCCACCGCCGCGTACAGCGGCTGGGTCGCGAGCTCCGCCATGTTGCCGCACAGCTCCGGTAGCCAGCGGACCACGTGGTCGAGGAGGAAGGTCCGCTCCGCATCGAGGAGACGACGTGCAGCGGCGGTGTCGTCGCCCTCCCACGCGGTCGCCTCGCGCGTGGTGAGCAGACGGAGGAAGTCGAGCTCGACACCGGCAAAATCGGGAATGAGGTGGCGATCCTGGTCTACCTCCACCTCCCAGCTCCGGTAGAAGGCGGCGACCTCCTGCGTCTCCGAGCCGTTGAGGCCGCCGAGGCGCGCCCTACCCTTCTCATCCTGGTAGCGGCCACGGTAGACCGACTCGTACGGGGTGAGGTATTGGCCGGCGGGAACGAGGAAGAGGTTATTGTAGTCCCAGCGCAGCTCGTCGAGGTCGGCCGCCTCGACGGCCGCGGTGATCTCCGCGGCGACCTCCGGGCCGGCGACCTCGGCCACCGCGCTGGTGATGGTCTCCTCCCGCAGGAGGCTCAGAAGCTCGGCGGTGGCGGGCGCCTTGAAACAGGCCGAAAGCCACCCGTAACACGCCGCCCGCAGGGGGATGACCTCACGCATCGGCTCGCTCACGGGCTTGTCCTCCAGGACTACGGTTGTGTCATCCATCGGGGAGCTCCCTGCAGGAAATCAGATCTGTGTGCGAGGACAAGAGAGAGGTGGCGGGCGAGCCGTGGCCCGCCCGCCACCCGGCGGCATCAGCCGCCGGTACCTACCGGATCCCCCGGCTGCACCGCCTCCGTCCCGTCGTGGAGGAAGCGGGTCGACGGGTGGGTAAGACCGGCATCGGCGAAACCGGTGGGGGCGTCCTTGCCCGAGTCCGCGGCGGTGTCGAAGCTCACCACGTGGCGAATCGCACGACCCACACACGAGGTCTCACACGCCGGGAAGAGCCCCTGCTCGAGGCGGTGGATGCAGAAGGTGCACTTCTCCACCTTCTGCGTCTCTGCGTTGTAGCGCGGTGCCCCGTAGGGACAGGCGAAGACGCAGTACTTGCAACCGATGCACTTGTCCTGATCGATGAGGACGATGCCGTAGGTGGACTCCTTCGAGATCGCGTCCACCGGACACGAGGCGAGACACGCCGGGTTTTCGCAGTGGTTGCACGACATGGTGACGAAGAGGCGATGGAGGACCGGATAGCTGCCGCTGTCGACGTAGACGACGTCGCGGTAGTTGGTCCCCATCGGGGTGTTATTCTCGGACTTGCACGCCACGGTGCACGTCTGGCATCCGGTGCAGCGTTCCAAATCGATAGCCCAACCGATCTGTGCCATGGTGATTTCTCCTTAGGGTTTCGTGAGGCAGAGTTGCAGTCAGGCCGCGATCACAGCTTCTCGACGGTGACAAAGGAGTCGTAGAAAGCGGCGCTCCCGCCCACCGGGTCCTGGGGGACGGCGGGGTAGTTGATCCCTACCGATGTGTCGAGGCGGGTGACCGGTGACGAGGAGACGCCGGCCGCACGGCTCGCATCCCCCTCGACCGTCTGAGTCACGCCGCTGGCGAGGATGACCTGGCGCGACTGGGAGCTCATCTGCCAGTGGCCGTAGCTGTGGGGGATGGAGATGCACCCCGGCCGGATCCCATCGGTCACCTGCACATGCGCCCGGTTCGCGAGGAAGGGGTCATCCGCATCCCCCATGGTGCGCGAGTACGGCCCCGTGTGGGTGGAGGTGATCTTGATCTTGTCGCCGGTACGCAACCCCAGGGTCGCCGCATCGGCGGTGTTCATCTGCACCATGGGGTCCGGCATCAGGTCCACGAGCCACGGGTCGATGATGGTCCGCCCCTGGGCGTGGATCACCGGCTTGAAGGTGAGAAGCTTGAAGACGTTGGCACCACCGCTCCCCTCACCGGCGTAGGAGCTCCCGGAGATGTCCTGCTCCGGGTCGACGTAGGTGGGCAGCCCCGTGTGGTTGTTGCCGCTCAGGGAGTCGCGGGTCTCCACCAGGGTGGCGCCGCCGTAGGCATGGGCACCCGGCTTGTAGTCCATAAAGAAGTGGACCTGGCCCTTGTACTGGTGGGCGACGTGGAGGCCGTCGGCGTCGTAGGCGCCGCTGTCGTCCTCGAAGACGCCGCCCTTGTCGCGGATCTCCTGGATGGACGCCGGCTTGCCGCTCTCGATCATCCAGTTGTTGAGGATGAGGTCGTAGTACTCACCGGCGTTGTTGAGCGTCTTGCCCGCGGTGTCGGAATCACTCCCGGAGAAGGGGTTGGCACCGAAGCCGGGCCACGTCTGCCCGGTGATCCCCTCCACCTTGTGGGCGAGGGCCATGATCAGGTCCTCGACCATCTGGATGTCGGGAGAGAGAGGGTGGTTGTAAGGGAACTCCCACGCCTTCTTCGTCGAGTCGTAGGTGCCCACCACCGGCTGGCGGAAGCCGCTCGCCTTGGTGAGGATCGACGGCGCCACGTGCGGGGTGGAGAAGCGTTCGAGGTAGCAGCCGTCGGGGATGACGACATCGGCGAGGGAGGCGTTCTCCCCCATCTCGTAGTCGAAGTTCACATGGAAGGGGATCTTGGTCTCGTCCTTGAGGATCGCCATGATCACGTCGCGGGCCGCCGGGATGCTATACGGGCTATTGTTCCAGTAGGTCAGCAACGCCTTGCAGGGGTAGGGGTACTGATCGCCGATGGAGGGGATGACCTCCTGGTAGTTGCCGAAGCCGGCGAAGGGGAACCAGGGGCGCTTCGCCGGATAGCCGTCGGCGGCGAAGAGGTTCGGGGCGTCCGCCTCGTACTCCTTACCCACCCGGTTGATGGTAATGCCGTTGGCGGTCTGCTTGCCCGCCCCCACGTCCGACTTGAGGTTGATCATCCCGGGGGCCTTGTCGTCCACCTCGTGCCAATGGCCGCCGCCCGTCACCATCCCGCCCTTCCAGTCGACGTTACCGATCAGGTTGTTCAGGGCGAGGACCGCCATCGCGGTGTAGGTGCCGTTGGTGTGCTGCACCGTGCCACGGTAGATGTTGATCGTCGCCTTCTTGCCGTGGGAGGTGAAGCGGTCGGCGAGGTCGGTGATCACCGCCTCGGTGACCACCGTGTCCGACGGATCGGCGATGTGAGCCCACTCGGCGATCGTGTGCTTGTTCGCCTCCTGCTTGAGGAGCTGGAAAACGGTCATCTGACCGGACGGGAGACCCGAGGGGTCGAGCTGGGCGGTGTCCACCGTGTCGAAGTCGACCACCGTACCGCTGGCGTTGACCACCTGCTCCTTGCCGCCGCCGCTCTTGACGAAGGCACCGGAGCCGTTGTTGGCGGCGGTGTCGACGATGTAGGTGGCGTCACTGAAGGTCGTCTCGTTGTTCGGGTTGGCCGCCCCGCTGTGGGGCCGTTGCAGGTAGGCGGCGTCGTAGGAATCCTGGGTGATCACCCTCTGAATCATCCCCATCGCCAGAGCCGCGTCGTGGCCCGGCTGGACCGGAATCCACTGGTCTGCCTTGGCGGCCGAGTTGGAGAAGCGCGGGTCGATCACCACCATCTCGCCGCCGTTCTTGCGGAACTTCATGTACTTCCGGGAGATCGCCTGCATCGGGAAGTCCGCCTCCAGGGGGTTGGCCCCCCAGGCGATGGTGAACTCGCTGTTGACGATGTCCGGCTTCAGGTGGTCCTTGCCGTTGTACACCAGGGCGTGAGCCACGTGGTGCGAGGTCTCGCAGATGGAGGTGTGGTCGTGGCGATAATTGATGGTCCCGAAGCCGTACTTGAAGAGACGGTCGGTGAACTCCTTCTGGCCGTGCTCGAAGCGACCGGGCGAGAAGATCACCTGGTTCGCCTTGCCGCCGAGCTCGGGGAAGTTGGTGTCGATGTAGTTGGCCGAGTCCGCCGCCGCGGCCGCCTGGGCCGGAGTGAGGGAGGTGTCCGCCACGGTCTTCTGAAAATAGGGGGCGATCGCCCGCGCCACCTCATCGAGGGCGGTGTTGAGGCTGATCACCTCCCACTTCCCATCCCCCCGCCCCGCGGCGCGCTTCAGGGGGTGAAGCAGCCGGTACGGGTTATTGATCGTCTGCACCCCGGACTGCCCCTTGAGGCAGACGGAGCCGAGGGTCTGGATGGAGTCGGCACGGGTGGTGGTGTAGGCGAGGCGGTGGTCCACCTCGGCGGCGTTCGGGTGGTACGGGTTGCCGTCGATCTTCACCAAGACGCCGTCCTTCACCTTCGCCCGGATGCCGCAACCGCCGTGGCACTGGAGGCAGGCGGTATAAACGATGTCCGCGTCGCTCTCGATGGGGTCGGGCGGCAGCCCGCCTACCGGGAAGTCCACCGCCTCGGCCGGCCGCGCCTTGAAGAGCGAGCCGGCGGCGGCGACCGCCGCCAGGGCGCTGCTCGATTTGAGGAAAGATCTACGGCTGAGAGAGGGGTCAAGCCAGCTCTTCGGCCGCTTGTTGCTTGTCTTCGTTGCCATGGGTTCAAACCTCCACTTGGAAGGGGTCGCGAAAAGGGAAGGGGCTACTTCTGATAGAGGGTCTTGGCGGCACCCACCGGGGTCGGGCCGTGGCACACCGTGCACGCGGTGGCGGGCTTATACGGCTTGCGGATCGCGGTGGAGTCCACCGTGGCGTTGATGTCCTCCCGCGACGTCTCGTGCTGGACCGCGGCGGTGAGGG
>CAZRGD010000129.1:0-7267 GCA_964599505.1 uncultured Nitrospirota bacterium
CCCGTGCGCCGCGAGGCGCACGACAGCCTCCGCCCACGCGGGCTCGGCGTTGAGCGACGGGACCAGGGTGAACGCCTCGCCACCGGCGGCAAGGAAGGCGTCACGGCCGCGGATGCCGATCTCTTCCACCGTCTCCAGGCAGTCGGCGGTGAAGGCGGGAGAGAGGACCGCCAACCGCCGGATGCCGCGCTCGGCGAGCGCCACGATGGTCTTGTCGGTCGCCGGGCCGATCCACGGGATGCGGCCGAAGCGGGACTGGAAGGCGGTGGTCGATGTGGCCTCGTCCACACCGAGGGCATCGCGCAGGGCGCGGCTGGTGGCGATGCACTGGGCGCGGTAGCAGAGGCGACCACACCCATCGTCGCCGTCGCAACAGCCGTCGGTGAGGCAACTGCCGGTGGGGTCGGAACGGCGGATCTGCCGCTCCGGCAAGCCGTGGTAGCTGAACAGGAGAAAGTCGGGTTGCGCCTCCGCCAGCACCGGCCCGGCCACCGCCGCCCACGCCGCGATGAAGGCGGGGTGGTCATAGTACGGGAGGATCGCCTCGATGTGCGGCGAGTCCCAGAGGCGACCGGCGACCCGATAGACCTCTTCGAGGATGGCACCGGTGGTGGAGGCAGCGAACTGGGGGTAGAGCGGCAGGAGTCGGATCCGCCGCACCCCCTGGTCGTGGAGGCTTTGCACCGCCGAGTCCAGTGACGGCTCGCCGTAGCGCATCCCGAGGGCGACCGGGGTGTCGGGGCCGAGGCGCGCCGCCACCTGCGAGGCGAGGCGGCGGCCGTGGACCATCAGCGGTGACCCCTCGGGCAGCCACACCTTGCGGTACTGCTCCACCACCCGCCGCGGCCGGAAGGGGAGGATGATCAGGTTGAGCAGCGCCGCACGCCCCACCGGGTTCATGTCGAGCACCCTGCCGTCGCCGAGGAAGGCGCGCAGAAAGCGACGGATCGCCCGCGGCGTCGGCGCCTCGGGGCTGCCGAGGTTGGCCAGGAGGAGGCCGGTGGGGACAGAGGACATGGTGGGTTGGGAGAGAGCGAAGGGAGCGCGCGCGGCATCCTCCCCGCTTCCCCCCAACGGTTCAACCTTGATCACCGGCAGGAAAATCCACGAAAATGGCTCCTTCGCCGCCGCCTGTCGCGGCTTCCCATCTACCCCATCGAGGCTACGCCCATGTTGATCGAGCTCGACGCCGTTCGCTCCCTCTACGACTCCCTGGAGGCGACCCACAGCGCCATGCGCGCCAAGCTGGGGCGCCCCCTGACCCTGGCGGAGAAGGTGCTCTTCTCCCACATGGACGATCCCACCGCGGTGGACTACGAGCGTGGTACCACCGACCTGCTGCTCCGCCCCGACCGGGTGGCGATGCAGGACGCCACCGCCCAGATGGCGATCCTCCAGTTCATGACCGCCGACCTGCCCACCACCGCGGTGCCGTCGACGGTCCACTGCGACCACCTGATCCAGGCCCACAGCGGCGCCGGCGCCGACATGACCATCGCCCTGGACACCAACCGCGAGGTGTACGACTTCCTCTACTCCGCCTCGATGAAGTACGGCATGGGGTTCTGGAAGCCGGGCGCCGGGATCATCCACCAGGTGGTCCTGGAGAATTACGCGGTGCCGGGGATGATGATGGTGGGGACCGACTCCCACACCCCGAACGCCGGCGGCCTCGGGATGATCGCCATCGGCGTCGGCGGCGCCGACGCGGTGGACGTGATGACCGGCCAGGGGTTCGGCACCCGCGCCCCGAAGCTCATCGGCATCCACCTCACCGGCAAGCTCTCCGGCTGGACGTCGCCGAAGGACGTGATCCTGAAGGTGGCGCAGCTCCTCACGGTGAAGGGCGGCACCGGCAAGATCGTCGAGTACTTCGGCGACGGCGCCGAGGCGATCTCCTGCACCGGCAAGGCGACGATCACCAACATGGGGGCGGAAATCGGCGCCACCTGCTCGATGTTCAACTACGACGACGCCATGGGCCGCTACCTGCGTGCCACCGAGCGCGGTGAGGTGGCGGAGCTCGCCGACGCCCACCGCGCCGCCCTGCGCTCCGACCCCGAAGTCCACGCCGACCCCGCCTCCTTCTACGACGAGGTGGTGGAGATCAACCTCTCGGTGCTGGAGCCGCAGATCGTCGGCCCGCACACCCCCGACCTCGGCCGCCCGGTCTCTCAGTGGGGCGCCGACACGGAGGCAAACGGCTGGCCCACGGAGATCTCCGCGGCCCTGATCGGTTCGTGCACCAACTCCTCCTACGAGGACCTCACCCGTGCCGTCTCCGTCGCCCGCCAGGCGGCGGCCCACGGTCTGAAGGCGAAGGCGGACTTCTTCGTCTCCCCCGGCTCCGACCGGGTCCAGGCAACCATCGACCGCGACGGCCTCACCGCCGACTTCGAGAAGGTGGGCGGAGTGGTCCTGGCCAACGCCTGCGGCCCGTGCATCGGCCAGTGGAAGCGCGACGACGGCAAGGGGGTGAACACGATCATCACCTCGTTCAACCGCAACTTCAAAAAGCGTGCCGACGGCAACCCGGACACCCAGGCGTTCATCGGCTCCCCCGAGGTGGTGGTGGCGGCGGCAATCGCCGGGACCACCAAGTTCAACCCCCTCACCGACGAGCTGGAGGGAGCGGACGGGGTGCGCTTCAAGTTGGAGGCGCCAGCGGGCATCGAGCTGCCGGAGAGCGGCTTCGCCACCAAAGAGGGCGGCTACGTCGCTCCGACGAACAGCGGCGACGTGGTGGTCGCCCCGACGAGCGAGCGCATCGCCCTGCTTTCGCCCTTCGGGCCGCGCGACCCGGCGAAGGACTTCCAGAACCTGCCGATCCTGGTCAAGGCGCTGGGCAAGTGCACCACCGACCACGTCTCCCCGGCCGGGCCGTGGCTCCGCTTCCGCGGCCACCTCGATAACATCTCCAACAACATGTACATCGGGGCGGTGAACGCCTTTACCGAGGAGGCGGGCACCGGGATGAACGTCCTCACCGGCGAGACCGGCCTCGACTACAACCAGGTCGCCCGTGACTACAAGGCCAACGGGCTCGGCTGGGTGGTCATCGCCGACGAGAACTATGGCGAGGGGAGCTCACGGGAGCACGCCGCCATGGAGCCTCGCCACCTTGGCTGCCGGGCCATCGTCGCCCGCTCCTTTGCCCGCATCGCCGAGGCGAACCTGAAGAAGCAAGGGATCCTCCCCCTCTGGTTCGTGAACAAGGCGGACTACGATCGTTTCCAGGAGCGCGACCGGGTGACCCTCAACGACGTTGCCGACCTCGCGCCGGGCAAGGAGGTCACCCTCACCGTGACCCACGAGGACGGCTCCACCGACACGGTGGCGTGCAGCCACACCCTGAACCAGGAGCAGATCGACTGGTTCGACGCCGGCTCGGCGCTGAATCACCTGAAGCAGCAGCGGCAGTCCGCCTGACCGTCTGACCGAACGCACGGGACACGAGGTAGGAGCCGGCTCCCGCCGGCGGCGCCATGCGCCGCCTCTGCGGTCTGCGCAGCAGACCGCACTCGCTCCTACCTCGTCTTGCGGCGCTTGCCAAGAAGGTCCGGCGGCTGGGCACGCTGGGTCGATTGCTGGCGAACGACCAACGAGTTCGTGTCAAGGATCGCCGTGGGCAAGAGATCCCCACCGTTACCGTGGGCCGTGAGGTTGACAATCCCCTTCCCAACCGCCCGGGCAACAATCACTCCCGGAATGAGATCCTCCGCAACGTCGACGACCAGCGCCTCCGTGGTGACGATTCGGTCCCCCATCTCGCCGATGAGCTGGCCGTAGAAGTTCACCCCCTCCAGCATCCCGAGGGCCACGGTCTCCCCGTGGTTCATGACTGCCTCGGCAAAATCGAGACGCGCCTGAATCACGAAGGCGGGGATTCGGAGGGGACAGAAGATGACCCCTACCCCGTGTCCGCAGTCAAACTTGGGTCCCGCCCGTGCAGCCCGTGGCCATCCCATCACCACGAGGAGAATGCAGGCTACCGCCGCCGCCACCATGCGCAACCAAGACATGGCGCCTCCGCTGGCCGCCGAGTAAAGCACCTACTCGCTTGGCCGGACGGAGGGAGGGCGGCTCACACCCTCCACCCGGTCCTTACAACTCGCCCACGTAGGGCGAAACCATCAGCATCCTCGCGTACGCAGAGAGTGGCTCACTAAATGACACTTACAGTCATGTACTTGCCATGCTATTCCCACCGCTGACACTTAGTATACCATCGTAATCGCCGAGGAGACCGCGCCGGCCCCGGGGCAGGCGAGGAGGATGCGGTCACCGCGCTCGATCGCCCCCTCCCCCACCGCGTGGGCGAAGGCCATGGGCAGCGATGCAGAAGCGGTGTTCCCGAAGAAGGGAAAGGTGGCGTACACCTTCTCCCGCGGGATCCCAGCGACCTCGGCGACACCAAAAACACCGTGCTTTGCCGCCTGGTGCGGCACCACCCAGCGTAGGTCTTCGGGGGTCCAATCGGTCGCCTCCATGACCGCGCCGACGCAGGGGACAAAGGTCTCCACCGCCTTGGCGTAGAGCCCCTGGGGGTCGGTCCAGAAACTGTAGTTCCCGATGTTCGCGGGCACGCCGTCCCGCTCCAAAACCCGCGAGCCGCCGCCACGGATGGAGACCAGCTCCTTGCCCGTGGGGTCGACCCGGTGGATGCCGCAGACAAAGCCCTCGCGTCCCACGTTGTTAGTGGCGCCGAGGACCATGGCGGCGGCGCCGTCCCCGAGGACCCCCAGGTTGTAGAGGTGGGTGTGGCCATGGTGCAGGAAGGGAGAGTTGACCTCCGAGCTCACCACCAGGGCCGGCGCCTGCTCCGGGTGCGCCTCGATGAACTGGGCGGCGATGTTCAGGCCGGTAACAAAGGAGGCGCAGATGTTCTTCACGTCAAAGGAGAAGGCGTTCACCGCCCCGAGGCGGTCCTGGAGCATGACGTTGTTGTGGGGGATCGCCTGGTCCTGGCCGGTGGAGCAAAACAGCAGCATCCCCAGCTCCTCAGGCTCCATCCCCGCCGCCTCCAGGGCGCGCTCCGCTGCCGGCAGAGCGAGCTCGCTGTGGGTGGTCCCCGGCTCCACGTAGCGCCGCTTCTGGACACCGGAGACCTTGGTGATCGCCTTGAGCTGGAGCCGCTCCTTGGCAGAAAAACCGTGCCACCGGGCGAGGGCGTCATTGTCGAGCTCGTGCTCAGCAAGGTTGAGGCTGCAGCCGAGAATCCGCACGGTGGTGCCGGTGCGCACACCGTAGCGAATCGGCTTCGGCAACGTCCGGGCGACGGAACGCGCGGCAGCTTCGACGATGGGGGGGGTCATGCCTTCTCCTCAGGGTAGGGGGTGGCCGCAGGCTGCGGTCACAAAGGCCCTTCTAGTTAGAGCCAGTGGGGGGGGCGAGGGTGCCCCGCCTCGCGCCGGGCGTGTGGAGTGGCGTGCGGGGACCTCGACCTCAGTAGAACCACGAGCCGGTCATGAAGAACGAGTCCAGGGTAAGCGAATTTCGGCTTCCGTTGTACTCGTTCGCCACCTTGCTCACCTTCGTCTTGATCGACTTGTGAAAGCCGTGCTCCCACGCACCGTCGAGCTCGAAGTTTTCCCACCGGTAGCCGACGCCGAGGGTAGCGTGGGTCTCGGTGATCGCCGGAAAGATGGGGATCACCGTGTCCTCCGGCACCGGGTTGCGGGCGTGGTTGAGGCCGGCGCGCAGGGTCCACGCGGGGGTGAGGAAGTACTCCGCCCCGACGGCGACGATCCACTGGTCCCGCCAGTTCAACGGCACGTTGATGGAGAGGCTATTGCTGCCGGTCATCCGGTTCACCGCCTTATTGTTCCCGTTGGTGAGCTTGATGCGCATGGTGTGAAAACTGTTTTTCCAGTTGATCCAGGTCAGATCGGCAGCAAGCAGCAGCCTCTCCGTCGGCCGCCACGCCCCACCGCCGCCAAACTTCCGCGGGTAGACCAGCTCCAGCTCGGTGTCGTACGAGGCGCTCAGATCCCCTTGGGGATCAAGCCCCGTGCCGTACTTCACCAGGCCGTTGAAGATGCGGTTGTAGAAGCGACCGAACTGGGGACTGAAGTACTGCTGAAAGTTGGGAAAGGCGCGCTGCACCTGCGCCTTGAAGTCGAGACTGGTCTTGCCCTTGTACTTCAGGGTCGACTCGCTGGTGTAGGCGAGGCCGAGGGTGAGGTTCTCATTGTAGTCGTAGAGGATGCCCAGCTTGTAGCCGTACCCCCAGGTGTCTGCATCCTGCAGGTCGATATTTGCCGTTGCCTGCTTCATGTTCAGGAGCAGGGGAGAGCGGAAGAGCTGGGCGAAGGTGAAGGCGTGACCGAGGAGCTTCGGCCTGCCCTGCATGATGTTGGTGGAGGTGGAGAAGGGCAGGCGCATCTCCAGCTTCGAGTAGCCGGCATTCACCGACGCCCCTACCGCCAAATTGTAACGCACCTGGTAGGCCACCGCCGCGGCGAGCTTCAGATAAATCAGGTTTGAGTGAAATTCCTGATCCCGGAGCTCGCCGGTGTTCGGGTCACGGAAGACGTCGTGCTTGAGGGTGAGGTCGGCGCCGAGGCCGCCCTGGGCGTAGGCACCGACGCCGTACGACCACGGCCCCAGGGAGGAGTCGTCGACGTAGCCGAAGACCGGGTTGGGGAAGACCTGATGGCGCGCATCCCGATCATTGAGCTCGTTCTTGAAGTGCTGATCCGGGAGGATCGCACCGATGCCCACGTCCATCCGCTTGCGGTTCACCTGGGTGATCCCCGCCGGGTTGGAATTCATCGCGGTGGTGTCCGAGGCCACCGAATAGTCGGCCCCCCCCATGCCGGCGGAACGGGCGCCGAAGGAGGTCTGCTCAACCCCGTTGTTCGCCCACGCGGGAGCGACGAAGAGGAGCAAAACCACAGCCGGGAGGCAGATGAGGCGGCGTCGGGAGATCACCGAGGGGACACGACGGAGGGGATCCAACCACAGGGCCAAACAGCCACGACACCGCACGTAGAATCCCACCGAGGGAGACGGGAGGCCCCTGAAAAACCAACGATTTCGACCGTAGCAGAGGCGCTGACGGAGTGTAAAGAACGGCTCGCTGCGCTCGCCAGGGACTAGGGGTTAGGGGCTAGGGGCTAGGGGTGGTTGGCCGTTGCGCGGCCAGATCTTTGTTTCGTGGGTGTTGTGTAACGACATCGGCAGATTCATCCGGCCCGCAGGGCCGTCCTCCCCTAGGAGTCTGTCGGACTTATGCGATCGTCGCGAGGGAAAGCGGGCTCGAGTC
>CAZRGD010000130.1:0-7263 GCA_964599505.1 uncultured Nitrospirota bacterium
GACCCTACGGTCAGGTGCCACATCTTGTTTCCGCTGATCCTCAGAGACGCAGAGGGGGGGGGGGAGCCAGGGGGGGGTGCGTGTTACCGGTGGTGGCCCGGCTCGCAAATGCAACTGCGGCGGATCGCAACGTCGGGGTTACGGCCGTGGGCGTTGACCGGCTGGGTCGGCGTGACTACGGTGGATCAAACCTGAGCCACGGAGGGGTGGGATGGGTGTCGCATCCGTGGTGGGTGTTTCGAGCAGGAACGGGGTCCGGCTCGCTCGCTCAACCCAACGGGAGCCCCCTACTTTCGTGCCCTTCCGTGGATTCCGTGGCCAAGAAATCGCCTTCCAGGCCGTTGCGCGCCGGTCGTCCTCACCGGTGACGTCAGATTGCTGGTGCCCACCATTCGCGTCCATTCGCGCTCCATTTGCGGCTCAATCTATGGATCGGCCTTCCGGGCCACGTCGACATTGCGTTGCAGCACCGGCGACGCCTGGCCCCCGGCCCCTCCACCCCTCCGCGCTCTTCGTGCTCTTCGTGGTTTTGGCCGGTGGACACGGCCGGTCGACGCCTACGGGATCGGCGTCCCGGGGGTTTCGTCGTGGTCGCCCTTGCCAAAGAGGCGGGCCATCTCGTCTTTCAGGAGCCCACACGCGGTGTAGTTGACGGCCCAGAAGAGGATGGAGGCAATGGGGACAGCGACGATGGTGATGGCGGTCCCCGGGCCGGTGGATTCGTGGATCTGATGGGCCGAGTGGATCATGTAAAAAAACCAGCTCAGGAACGCAACGATAAACAGGTTGAATCCTGCAACCATTGTGATCTGGATGAAGAATACGAGTTTTTGTTGTGTTGGGCGCATGGGGAGCCCATCCAAAAAATGTACGAATATGCGTTGTTTGTTGACCATCGTAGCAGAGTGTGGTAGTCATGTATAGCACAGTCATGGAAAGAGGGGTGGCGCGTGCGCATAACCGGGATGGCCGGATTTCTTGTCGCCGCAGTAGGCCTCGCCGGCATGTTGTCGCCGCCGAGTGCCGGGGCGCAGATCACCCACCAGCCCATCCAGTTCAACCACCAGAAGCACACCCAGGGGTTGGAGCTGGAGTGCACCCTGTGCCATGAGGGGGTGGCGGATCGTGTCCGCGCCACCCTCCCGGGAGTCGAGGTATGCATCGGCTGCCATGAGGAGGCGGTCACCGACAGCTCGGAGGAGGAGAAGATCCGGGACTACTACGGCCGCGGTGAGGAGATCCCGTGGCAACGGCTCTATCGGGTGCCGCGACACGTCTTCTTCTCCCACCGGCGCCACGTCCACGTGGCTCGGGTCGAGTGCACCACCTGCCATGGCGACATGGGGACCCTGAGCCGGCCGCCGCCCAGGCCGCTGAAGAAGATCGCCATGAAGGCGTGTCTCGCCTGTCACCGCGACCGGGGCGCGCGGACTGACTGCGTCTCCTGCCACCGTTGAGGGATTCCATGGATCGAAGAAGCTTCCTCAAGGTTCTGGCCGGCGGCTCCTTTGGCATCGCCTATGGCTATGGCCTCTTCCCGCGGCTGGCGGCGATGCCCGAGGCGGCGCTGAGGGAGCTCGGGGACGACTCCCTGCGTCCCCCGGAGGAGCGGTGGATCCCGTCGATTTGCCAGCAGTGTCCGGGTGGCTGCGGGATCCTCGTGCGCGCCTACGGCGACCGCGCGGTGAAGATCGACGGCAACCCGCTCCATCCGATCAGCCGCGGGCGACTGTGCGCCCGGGGGCAGGCGGCGTTGCAGTTTCTCTACGATCCGGACCGGATTCGCGGCCCCATGGTGCGGGTGGGTGAGCGCGGGGCGGGCAAGTGGAAGTCGGTGTCGTGGGACGATGGTCTCGACGCGGTGGCCAAGCCGCTCGCGGCGTTGCGGGCACAGGGACGGGCGCACTCCGTGGCCATGCTCACCGGCCCCGCTCGTGGTCTGGATTCCATGGTGGATGAGCGGTTCATGGAGAGCTACGGCTCACCGAACCGGATCCCCATGGCCCGCGACCGCGTCGCCGGCCGCGACGGTGCCGTCGCGCTCATGCAGGGAGGCGAGGCGGGGGTCGACTACGACATCGAGAACGCTACCTATATTCTTTCCCTGAACAGCGGCCTGCTGGAGCACCACTGGTCCGCCGTCCAGCTTGCTCGCGCCTACGGTCGATTCCGGCGGGGACGCAGCAACCTCCGCGGTCGCTTCGTCCACTTCGAGCCGCGTCTTTCGGTCACCGCGGCCAAGGCGGACGAGTGGGTGGGGCTCCGTCCCGGCAGCGAGGGCGTCCTCGCCAACGGCATCGCCTCGGTGCTGATCCGCGAGGGGCGGTACGACCGCGACTTCGTGCAAGAGCGGGTCTTCGGCTTCGAGGACTGGAGGGATGAGGCGGGAACCCTTCATCTCGGCTATCAGACCCTGTTGCTCCGCCACTATCCGATGGAGCGAGTCGAGGAGGAGACCGGCGTCGGTCGCGAGACGATCACCCGCATCGCCCGGGAGTTTTCCCGCACCGCGCCGGCGGTGGCGATCGGCCCCGAGAGCGGCGCCCTGGGTGCGGCGGGTCTGCACGGACAGATGGCCGTCCATGCCCTCAACGCCCTGGTGGGCAACCTCCAGCAGAAGGGGGGCGTCCTGAGCCGAGCGCGGATGCCCACGCTCTCGCTCCCTCCCGTCACCCCGGACGCTGTCGCGGCGCGCTCCCTGGCGCAGCCACCGATCGACGCCGGAGGGGGCGGGGCGGTGATCAACGGCGTGGGCTCGACCGAGCGCCTGGCGGCGCGGTTGGTGAGCACGGAGCCCTACCCGGTGGAGGCGGTGATCCTGCGCGGCGCCAACCCCCTCTTCGACGCCCACCCTCAGGCGCCCTTCCTGCGCGCCCTGGGCAAGGTCGGGCTGGTCGTCAGCCTCGCCTCCTTCCTCGACGAGACCACCGTCCATGCGGACGTCGTCCTCCCCGACTCCACCCCCATGGAGCGGTGGCAGCTCGACACCAGCTACACCCTCCAGGGCCAGCCGGTGGTCAACCTCGGGCGGTCGGTGGTCCCCCCCACCTTTGATACGCGCGACGCCAACGAGACCTTGATGGCGGTGGCGCAGCGGATCGGCGCGCCGGTCTCCGACCGCTTCCCGGTGGTCGAGCCGGAGCAACTGATCAAGGGGGCAGTGGCGTCGCTCCACGCCGGCGGCAGCGGCGAGCCGTTCGGTGCCCCCCTGGAAGAGGCATGGACGACGCTGCTGGAACAGAGCGGCTGGCGTATCCCCCACGACGAGCCCTTTGAGACGTTCTGGGAGGGGCTCAAGGCGCGCGGCGGCTGGTGGGATCCGGTCTATTACCGCTACGAGTGGAGGCGGGTCCTCGCCACCCCGTCGGGCCGTTTCGAGCTCCGTTCGCAGCGGGTCGCCGCCTGGCTCTCCTCCCTGCCGGAGGCGGGACAAGATGCGGCCCTCCACGGCGTAGCGCCCGCCCTCCGGGGGCTTGGTACCGAGCTCCTCGCTCTGCCGGCGGCGGTCCGTGACCAGGCCACGGGCGACGACGCCTATGACCTGGAGGTCAACCCGTACACCATCCCGATTCTCAGTGGCCTCGCCCACACCAATGAGCCGTGGTTGCAGGACATCACCGGCTTCCACCTCTACCGCAACTGGGAGACGTGGGTGGAGATCCACCCGCAGACCGCCGGCGAGCGGGGGTTTGTCGACGGCGAGCGGGTGTGGGTGGAGTCGCCGGCCGGACGGGTGCGGGCGCGGTTGCGCTTCTACCCTGGGGCGATGCCGGGGGTGATCAGCCTGCCCGTGGGGCTCGGCCACACCTCCGGCGGACGGTGGACGGCGGGGATCGGCGACGCCCCGCAGGGGATCCTCGCCACCGGGGTGGAACCGCTTACCGGGGCGACGGTCTAT
Source organism: uncultured Nitrospirota bacterium (assembly GCA_964599505.1). GTDB lineage: Bacteria > CG2-30-53-67 > CG2-30-53-67 > CG2-30-70-394 > CG2-30-70-394 > CG2-30-70-394. The sequence goes on from CAZRGD010000130.1 coordinate 3,899, forward strand.
CGGGCCACCCGGGCCCGCCTGCGACCCGTGGAGGAGACATGAGCTCACCGACAGAGACCACCGCCCACCTGGCGCGCTGGGGAATGGTCATCGATCTCGATAAGTGCACTGCGTGTCAGGCGTGTGTGGTGGCATGTCAGGCGGAGAACAACATCCCCAACTCGAACCCACACACGGCGCGGGGCGGCCGCAACATCCACTGGATGGAGATGATCCCGTTTGTGGAGGGGGAGTACCCGCACACCGAGATGCGCCTGCTGCCGCGCCCGTGCATGCACTGCGACAACCCGCCGTGCATCAAGGTGTGTCCGGTGGGGGCGACGCAGCTCAGCTCCGAGGGGATCGTCGGCCAGATCAACGCCCGCTGCATCGGCTGTCGCTACTGCACCACCGCCTGTCCGTACACGGTGAAGTCGTTCAACTGGTTCAAGCCGGAGTGGCCGGAGGTGATGGAGCGGTACCTCAACCCGGACGTGAGCGTGCGTTTCAATGGGGTGGTGGAGAAGTGCACCTTTTGCCACCACCGCCTGCAGAAGGCACGCGACCTGGCGGCCTACGAGGGGCGGCCCCTGCGACCGGGGGACTACACCCCCGCGTGTGTCCAGACCTGTCCCGCCGAGGCGATGGTCTTCGGCGACCTGACGAACCCGCGCTCCGCCGTCGCCATCCTGTCGCGCAGCAAGCGGGCCTTTCGTCTCCTCGATGAGCTCGGGACCGAGCCCAAGGTGACCTATCTGAGAGAGGGGGTGTGACGTGGACCTCGAAGCGGCCTATCGGCGCGACGAGGAGATCCTCCTCCGACCGATCCGGGAGTCGAATCGCAACTTCTACATCGCCGTCGCGGTGCTCTCCGTCCTGGTGGCGTGGGGCATCTACGCCTACCTCTACCAGTTCCACTACGGCCTCGGGGTGACCGGCCTCAACCGGCCGGTCTACTGGGGCTTCTACATCACCAACTTCGTCTTTTTCATCGGCATCAGCCACGCAGGCACCCTGATCTCCGCCATCCTGCGGATCGCCAGGGCGGAGTGGCGGCGGGCGATCACCCGCTCGGCGGAGGTGATCACGGTGATGGTGATCTTCTTCGGCGCCGCCTCCATCCTCATGGACCTCGGGCGGCCGGACCGGCTGCTGTTCGTGATCACCCACGGCCGGTTCCAGTCGCCGATCCTCTGGGACGTCACCAGCATCACCATCTACCTGACCTCCAGCACCCTCTATCTCTACCTTCCGCTCATCCCCGACATCGCCCTCATGCGGGACACGATCCCGAAGCGGCGGTGGTTCTACGCCATCCTCGCCCTCGGCTGGCGTGGGACCCCCAAGCAGTGGCAACGGCTGGAGCTGGCGATCCAGGTGATGGCGATCCTGGTCATCCCGGTGGCGGTCTCGGTGCACACGGTGGTCTCCTTCGTCTTCGCCATGACCGTGCAGCCCATGTGGCACTCGGCGATCTTCGGGCCGTATTTCGTGGTCGGGGCGATCTACTCGGGGATCGCCGCGCTCATCGTCGCCATGGCCCTCATCCGCTGGGTCTACCACCTGCAGGACTATCTCAAGGATGTCCACTTCCAGAACCTGGGGATCCTGCTGTTTATCATGACCCTCCTGTGGACCTACTTCACCGTCTCCGAGTACCTCACCACCTTCTACGCCGGCGAGCCGGTCCACATGGCGGTCTTCTGGGCCAAGTTCAGCGGCGAGTACCGGCACGAGTTTTGGGGGATGGTGGTCTGCTGTCTGGTGATTCCGTGCATCTTTCTCAGCAACCGGCGGATGCGGACCATGGGTGGGATGGTCTTCACCTCCCTGGCGATCACCGTGGGGATGTGGCTGGAGCGGTTCATCATCGTCGTCCCCACCCTGGCGAATCCGCGCCTCCCGTATGAGCGCGGCGTCTACCACCCGAGCTGGGTGGAGATCTCTCTGCTGGTCGGGTGCTTCGCCGCCTTCATCCTCCTCTACGTCCTGTTCACCAAGTTCTTCCCCATCGTCTCCATCTGGGAGACCAAGGCGGGGCGCGCCCATGCGGTGAGCGAGGTGTCCAGCCGGGTGGAGGCGTACCTCCCCGGCGACCCCGCCACGACGGAGACGGGAGGTGAATCGTGAGCCGGTTGCCGCGGGGCGCGGTGCGGAGAGAGCGGCCCCACGGCGACCGCCGGCGGGCCGCCTTCGCCGGGCTGCTCGCGGCGGCGTGGCTGGCGCTCTGGGTGGCCCTGCCGGTGGCGGTCCACGCCGCGCCACCGGGGCTCGCCCCTCCCCTGGCGCACGGGGCGCGCCACGGTTGGGAGCTCTTCCTCGCCAAGGGGTGTATCCGCTGCCACACCATCTTCGGCCAGGGGGAGGGGGTGATCGGCCCGGACCTCGGGCGGATCCACCTCAGCCACCTCTCCCAGGCGGAGCTGGCCACCAACATCATCAACCACCTCCCGAAGATGTGGGAGAAGATGCAGGAGGAGGGGTTCGGCTACCCGACCATGGAGGAGGATGAGATGGAGTCTCTCTTCTCCTTCCTCTACTTCATCCGCTACGTGGATGAGCCCGGTGACCCGGCGGCGGGCAGGGTGCTGCTGGCGACCAAGCGGTGTGTCGCCTGTCACTCGTTACAGGGGGAGGGGGGCAAGGTGGGGCCGGATCTCACCCGTTGGGGCGCCTACATCAACCCGATCGTCTGGGCACAGCGTATGTGGCAGCACGCCTCCCGGATGGAGGCGGCGATGGACCAGCGGGGGATTGCCTGGCCGCAGCTCAACGCCCGGGACATGGCCAACCTGGTGGCGTATGCCCAGAGCCTCGGGGGTCGCGTCCAGCCGGAGCACCACCTCGACCTCGGCTCATCGCCGCGCGGCGAGCGGCTCTTCGCAGCGAAGCGGTGCAGCACCTGTCACCCGGTGGGCGGGAGTCGGCGTGGCGTCGGACCGAACTTTCTCGTTGTCCGGTTCCCCCGGACCTTGGCCGGGATGGCGACTTTGATGTGGAACCACTCGCCCAAGATGATGGCGATGATGGCGCGACGCCACATTCCCAAGGAGGAGATCACCCCGCAGGAGATGGCGGACATCCTCTCCTACCTCTTTGCCCTGCGCTACCGCGACCCGCCTGGGGACCCGATCCGCGGCGAGCAGGCCTTCGAGGCGAAGCGGTGCCCCCTGTGCCACGTCGCCCGGGAGGGGGGAGAGGGGGGCGATGTCGGCCCCGACCTGAGCCGCCTGAATAATCTCACGATCACCAAGATCACCCAGGCGATCTGGAACCACGGCCCGAAGATGATCGAGAAGATGCGCGACTACGGCTTCCCGTGGCCGGTCCTGCAGGGCTCGGAGCCCGACACGTATACCCAACCGCAGCGAGCCACGAACGGATCA
>CAZRGD010000131.1:0-7249 GCA_964599505.1 uncultured Nitrospirota bacterium
CCCCCACGCCGAGCGTGACCTCACGGCGCCGCGTCCTGCGTACAACCGGCTCCGCCCGAGCTCCAGCCCCCGCCCACCGCCAGCACCTCTGAAGGCAGGCCGTCCCAGGCCACCGCGGGGTGCACCCTCCTTTGCCACCTGGGGATGAGCGGCCGCCTGGTGGTGGAGGCGGCGACCGCGGCGTGGCAACGCCACGACCACCTTCGCCTCCTGCTCGACGACGGAAGCTGCCTCACCTTTCACGACCCGCGCCGTTTCGGCCGCCTGGTCGTGACGGAGACCGAGGGGCTCACAAGTCATCCATTGCTCGCCCACCTCGGCCCTGAGCCCCTCGGCCCCGACCTCACCGCCGAGGGGCTGGCGCACGCCGCGATGGGTCGCCGGCAGGCGGTGAAGCCCTTTCTCATGGACGCCCGGGTGGTGGTGGGGATCGGCAACATCTACGCCTGTGAGGCGCTGTTTTTTTCGCGCATCCACCCGGCCACCGCCGCCGGCCGGATTCGCCCGGTCCGCTGGCAGCGGCTGGTGGCGGCGATCCGCGAGGTCCTCACCGCCTCCATCGCCGCCGGCGGCACCACCCTGCGCGACTTCGCCGACGCCGAGGGGCGCGGCGGCCTCTACCAGCTCCACACCCGCGTCTACGGCCGCGCCGGTACGGCGTGCGATCGCTGCGGCCGGACCCTTCGGCGGACCGTCCAGAGCGGACGCGCCACCTTCTACTGTCCCGGGTGCCAGCACTGATGGGCAATGAGTCGATGAAGGGGCGGAAGGCGGCGGGCGGGCCCATGGTGTGCTACGCCACCTGCGCGCCGGGGGTGGAGAGGCTCGCCGTGGCCGAGATCACCCGCCTCGGAGGACGGATCGACGGGCGGGAGCGCGGCGGCGTCTCCTTCTCCGCCGACCTCCCCACCCTCTACCGGGTCCACCTCCACGGGAGCCTGCTGCACCGGGTGGTGGTGCGGGTCGCCACCTTCCGGGCCGGGGCGCTGCCGGAGCTCTTCCGCAAGACCCGGCGGCTGGCGTGGGAGGGGTGGCTCGTGCACGGGAGCGTGGTCGAGGTGCGCGCCACCAGCCACCGGTCGCGCCTCTACCACACCGGCGCGATCGCCGAGCGGGTGGTGGCGGCGGTGGCGGAGCGCCTCGCCGAGTCAGGTAGTGGCGACGCGGAAGGCTCGCCGCCGCTGCTCCTCTTCGCACGCCTGGAGAACAACCGCTGCACCCTCTCCCTCGACGCCTCGGGCGAGCTCCTACACCGCCGCGGCTACCGCCTCGCCGCCGCCAGGGCGCCGCTGCGTGAAACCCTCGCCTGCGCCGTGCTTGAGCTTGCCGGCTGGCGGCCGGAGCTGCCGCTGCTGGATCCCATGTGCGGCGCCGGCACCTTTGCCATCGAGGCGGCGCGCCACGCCCTCGGGATCGCCCCGGGGTTGGAGCGCCCCTTCGCCTTCCAGCGGTGGCAGACCTTCGATGCGCCGCTCTGGGCGCGCCTCGTGGCAGAGGCAGAGGAGAAGCGCCGGGGCACCCTCCCCGCCCCGATCCGCGCCTCCGACCTCAATCCGGAGGCGGTCGCCGTCGCGCGCGCCAACGCCGAGCGGGCCGGGGTGGCAGATGTCGTGCGGCTCCGCGAGGGAGACCTCTTCGACCTCGTCCCCGAGGGGCCACCCGGCGTCGTCGTCCTCAACCCGCCCTACGGCCGTCGGATCGGCGGCCGCAACCCCGCCGCCCTCTACCGCCGCATCGGCGACCTGCTCCGCGACCGCTTCCCCGGCTGGCGCTACGCCCTCCTCTGCCCCACCCCATCCCTCGCCGACGCCACCGGCCTCACCGGCGACCGCCACCGCCTCAGCCACGGCGGACAGCGGGTGGTACTCGTGGCAGGACGACTGGGGTAAAGAGGATTCCTCTACTACCCGGCAATCCGAACCTTCCAGTAATCGGGGTCCCGGTGAAGGTGCATCACCGCAAGGATATAGATCCTGCTCGCCTCCCTTCCGTACAAAACACCAAAGGGAAAGCGATGTAAGAGCGAACGGCGTATCTCTCCCTCCACCACCGGCCAAGCGTCCGGATATTCCAAGATTCTCGTAACCGTCGAATACACCTCGAGGGCAAACTCGTAACCCAGCCCCTCACGACACCCCTCGTAGTATTCGATGGCCTGCTCGAACTCCGCGGTCGCCGCGGGATGAAAGGAATAGGTCATCGAGACAAACGACCCCAAATGCGGGCAAACACCTCCTCACCCGGGACTGCCTCGACCTCCCCTGAGCGCAACTCATCCCAGCGTTTTCGGGCAACCTCCGCCCACCTCGCATCGATATCCGAGTTAGGCGAATTGAGTGACCTCAGAAGTGTATCGACCACCGCCACCCGCTCCTCCAAAGGCAATGATTGGGCCTCTGCGATCAAATCCTCAGTACTCATTCTCACACCCCTATTTCTCGCCCCCTCCACCTCTAACTGATCAAGCATACCCCTTCCGCCCCCTCTTTGATTTTTTTCCGCAGGAAAAAAATCAGCGCACCCGCACCAGGGTCTCCCCCGGGCTGACCGGATCGCCCTCACCGCAGTAGATCTCCTCGACGGTGCCGGCGATGGGGGTGTGGATCTCGTTTTCCATCTTCATCGCCTCGACCACCAGGACGGTATCGCCGGGGGAGACCTCATCGCCCGGCTTGGCGACGACGCGCACCACGGTGCCCGGCATGGAGGTGGCGATGTCGCCGTCCTCGGTGGCCGGCGGCCTGCCCGCCGCCTTCTTCGCCACCGGCTCCAGGTTGCCGTCCTGGGAGGGGACGATCTCCTGCAGGGTCTCCACCACCACCTCTTCGAGTTGACCGTCGACGTAGAGGAAGAAGGGGCGACCGCCGTCCTCCCCCTTGCTGCCGGCGCCGCCCACCTGGACGTGGTACTCCTCGCCGTGGACCGAGATGCGAAACTCGGACGGCGCCAGGCAACCGGCACCCGCCGGGGCGGCCTGCTCCAGGCCGTGCGGGAGCGGTTCGAGGATGGTGCCGTCGGCGCGCGCCTGGAAGAAGTCCTGCGCCTGCTTCGGAAAGAGGGCGTAGGAGAGGATGTCCTCGATGCCGGTGGCAAGGTCGCCGATCTCCTCCTCCGACTTCTCCAGCTCCGGCTCCAGGAGGTCGGCGGGACGGCCGGTAAAGGGCTCCTCGTCGCCGATGATCATCTTTTGCACCTTGAGGTTCTTGGGCGCCGCCGACTGGCCGTAGAGCCCCTTGAAGTAGTTCTTCGTCTCCGCGGTGATCGACTTGTACCGCTCACCGGTGAGGACGTTGAGGGTCGCCTGGGTGCCGACGATCTGGCTCGACGGGGTGACCAGGGGCGGATAGCCCATGTCCTTGCGCACCCGCGGCACCTCCGCCATCACCTCCACCATCCGGTCCAGGGCGCCCTGCTCGCGGAGCTGGTGGGCGAGGTTGGAGATCATCCCGCCCGGTACCTGGTAGTGGAGCGCCTTCGGGTCGACGGCGTTGAACTCGCTCTCGTACTCCGTGTACCCCTTGCGGATCTCCCGCACCTCCTTGGCGATCCGCTCCAGCCCGTCGACGTCCAGGCCGGTGGGCCGGTCGCTCTCGTCGAGGATCGCCACCATCGTCTCGCACGGCGCGTGCGAGGTGCCTCCGGACATGGAGGAGATGGCGGTGTCGACGATGTCGACCCCCGCCTCCACCGCCTTGGTCAGGGTCGCCACAGCCATCCCCGAGGTGTCATGGGAGTGGAGGTGGACCGGCACGTCGAGGGCCTGTTTCAGCGACCGGATGATCTCGTACGCCGCGTGCGGGGTGAGCAGCCCGGCCATGTCCTTCAGGCAGATGGTCTGACACCCCATGTCCTCCAGCTTGCGTGCCATCTCCACAAACAGCTCCGGGGTGTGGACCGGTGACTGGGTGTAGCAGACCGCCCCCTCCACGTGCGCCCCCACCTCCAGCGCCTTACGGATCGGCACCTCCAGGTTCCGGAGGTCGTTGAGGGCATCGAAGATGCGAAAGACGTCCATCCCGTTCACCGCCGCCACCTCGATGAACTTCTCCACCACGTCGTCCGCGTAGTGGCGATAGCCGACGAGGTTCTGGCCGCGCAGGAGCATCTGTAGCGGCGTCTTCGGCATCGCCTCGCGCAGGAGCCGCAGCCGCTCCCACGGATCCTCCTGGAGGAAGCGGAGGCAGGTATCGAAGGTGGCCCCACCCCACATCTCGATCGCCCAGAACCCCATCGCGTCGAGGTCGCCGGCCACCGTCAGCATGTCGTCGGTGCGCATGCGGGTGGCCAGGAGGCACTGATGGCCGTCACGGATGGTGAGGTCGGTGACCGCGACGTGGCGGGTCGTGTCGATGCGGTTGAGAGGGGAGATCATGGGGGAGTCCGGGAGAAGCGGTCAGCCTTCAATCATCAGGGTGCAAGGAGGACGGGTGAAACGATGACCTACAGCCCGTGGTGCGCGACGATCGCGGCAGAGATGGCACGCACCAGGTCGGTGGGGTCGCGCTCCTCTTCGTAGCGGAGGTAGCGCTCGCGCTCCTCCAGGTAACCGGTGTCGAAGATGCCACGGCGAAAAAACTCATCACGGACGATCTGCTTGTAGAGCGGGATAGTGGTCTTCACCCCGCGGACGATGAACTCGTCGAGGCACCGCTTCAGGCGCGAGGTGGTCTCTTCCCAGGTCCGGCCGCGGACCGTCATCTTGGCGATCATCGAGTCGTAGTACATCGGAATGGTGTAGCCGGGGTAAGCATTGCCGTCGATGCGCACGCCGATGCCGCCGGGGGAGTAGTAGGCGGTAACCTTCCCGGGGGTGGGGATGAAGTCGTTGTTCGGGTCCTCGGCGTTGATCCGTACCTCGATCGCGTAGCCGCGCAGCTCCACCTCGTCCTGGGCAAAGGAGAGGGGCTTGCCGCCGGCGATCTTGAGCTGCTCGCGGACGATGTCGATCCCGGTTACCTGCTCGGTCACCGTGTGCTCCACCTGCAAGCGGGTGTTCATCTCCATGAAGTAGTAGTTGCGCTCCTTGTCGACCAGAAACTCCACCGTGCCGGCGCTGGCGTAGGCGCAGGCGCGCGCCGCCGCCACCGCCGCCTTGCCCATCCGCTCCCGGAGGTCCTCGTCGAGGAAGAGCGACGGGGCGATCTCCACCAGCTTCTGGTGGCGTCGCTGGATGGAACAGTCGCGCTCACCGAGGTGGACGACGTTGCCAAACAGGTCGGCGAGAATCTGGAACTCGATGTGGTGCGGCCGCTCGATGAGCTTCTCGACGAACATGTCGCCACAACCGAAGGCGGCCTGCGCCTCGGAAGAGGCGGTGACGAAGGCCTCACGCAGCTCCTGCTCGCCAAAGACCGCGCGCAGACCGCGACCGCCGCCGCCGGAGGAGGCCTTGAGCATCACCGGGTAGCCGATCTCGGCGGCGAAGGCGGCGGCCCCATCGACGTCCACCGCCCCCTCGGTCCCCGGGGAGACCGGCACCCCTGCCGCCTGCATCATCCGGCGGGCGGTGATCTTGTCACCCATCTGGCGGATGGCGTCGGAGGAGGGGCCGACAAAGGTAATGCCGCTCTCCTCGCACGCCTGGGCAAAATCGGCGTTCTCCGCCAAAAAGCCGTAGCCGGGATGGATCGCGTCGCATTGGAACTGCTGGGCGATCTCGATGATCTGGTAGCTGTTCAGGTACCCCTTGATCGGCCCGGGGCCGACGATCACCGCCCGGTCCGCCTTCTTCACGTAGAGCGCCGCCGAGTCCTCACGCGAGTGGATCGCCAGGGTGCGCAAACCGAGCTCCTTGCACGCACGGATGATGCGCAGGGCGACCTCTCCGCGGTTGGCAATCAGGACTCGCTTCAGCATTCGTGGCTCCTCACCCGCCGTACCCCAGGACGGGATTCGGGGTACGCGACACACACCTGTCCCCCCCCCGGAACCGGCGTGGCGCGGAAACCCCGTTTATAGCTCCTCCGGGGGGGGGTTCTCAATCGACGGGGCTTTTTCAGGATCGTCGGGAGGGGAGAGTCGGAGACCGCACCATGGCCACGGCAATGAGGTAGGAGCGAGCTCCTGCTCGCGAAACGGGGCCACAGGCCCCGCCCGCCCTGCGGGCGGGTATCGCCGGCGGGAGCCGGCTCCTACCCCAGATCCGGGAGCGTGCGGCCTAATACCGAAAAGAGTCCTGTCCCCTTTTCCGGACTTACTACCGGCTGTCCCCTCGCGCCACCCCCCAGCGCCGCAACAGATCGGCCACCGCCTCGCCCACCAGGGGGGTCGGATCGCCGTCGTGGACGAGGACGTCGCGCACCAGGCGCGAGCAGACGCCGAGGTGATCCGGCTCCGGGATGAGGAGGCAGGTGGGCACCGGTTCGGCCAGCAGGCGGTTGGTAAGAGCGAGCTGCATCTCCTGTTCCAGGTCGGCCGCACCGCGCACTCCGCGCACCACACAGCCGGCGCCGAGGTCACGCACCGCGTCCACCTGCAGGCCGTCGAAGGAGACGCAGCGGACGTTGGCCAACCCCGCCACCGCCGCGCTCGCCACCTCCAGCCGTCGACCGAGGTTCAGCAGCGGCCCCTTGCCGGCGGAGGCGGCAACCGCCACCACCACCTCGTCGAAGAGCGTGGCCGCCTGCATCGCGACGTCGCGGTGGCCGACGGTGAAGGGGTCGAAGGTGCCGGGGTAAAGGGCGAGCATGAGATCAGGTAGGAGCGGGCCATGCCCGCGAATCAGGCCCAACGGGCCTGGCGCTTCGAATTATCCACGTTTTCTCCTCGTACCTGAATCGCTCCACAGGCCGGTGTCAACTTCCGAGAGCGGCACGGCGCCCTCCGTGGGCGAGGCGGGTCAGGGCGGGTACGGGGATCCACCGCTCGGCGACGATGCGGTAGTCGTCACCGTCACCGGTGAGGTAGACCCGCTTCACCCCGTGGTCGTGGTGGCGGCGGGAGCGGTAGCCCTGATCGAAGATCGCCACCTTCTGGCCGGCGGCGGCGAGCAGGGTAATCTCCCGCACCTCGATCCGGCGCGTCCCCTCCGCGGCAAAAAAGGCGCGTTTGCGGGCAAGCCAGTGCGGCGCGGTGGTGTGGTCGAGGCGGAAGAAGGCGTCGGCATAGCGGCCGCGGTACTGATCCCAGGCCCCTCTCTGCCAGTCGCGTCGCCAACCCTCCAGCCAGGCGGTGATCCGCTCTCCGCGCGCCCGCGCCTGCGCCGGCGAGAGCCAGGTAATCGCCGGGACCACCACCAGCGGGGTGCGGT
>CAZRGD010000132.1:0-7230 GCA_964599505.1 uncultured Nitrospirota bacterium
CCACGCCGTTGAGCACCGCCACGCCGAAGAGGGCGATGAAGCCGATGGAGCCGGGGACCGAGAGGTACTGGCCGGAGAGGAAGAGGGCGACGATGCCGCCGATCAGCGCCAGGGGCACGTTGACCATGATCAGGGCCGCCTGTCCCACCGACCCGAAGGCGAAGTAGAGGAGCAGGAAGATCAGTCCGAGGGAGAGGGGGACGACGATCATCAGCCGTGCCTGGGCGCGCTGCTGGTTCTCGAACTGGCCGCCGAAGACCACCGTGTAGCCGGGGGGCAGGTCGACCTCACGGCCGATGCGCTCGCGCAGCTCCGCCACCAGGCCGCCCATGTCGCGCCCCTCCACGTTCGCCTGGATGACCACCCGTCGCTGGACGTCGTCGCGGCGGATCTGCGGTGGCCCCGACTCCACCTCCACCCGGGCGACGTCTCCGAGGCGTACCCACCCGCCGCTCGGCGACTGGAGCACCAGGGCGCGGATGGCGTCGATGTCGGTACGGTATTCCTTCGCCAGGCGCACGACGATGTCGTAGCGCTCGTTGCCGCGGATCACCTGGCCGGCGGGGAGGCCGCCGATCGCGTCGGAGACCAGGTCCATCACCTGGGCGACGGGGATGCCGTAGCGCGCCAGGGTGTCGCGGTCGGGTCGTACCACGAGCTGCGCCTTCCCCCTCGACCTCGCTGGTGTCGGGGTGGTGCCAGCGATCCGGCTGGCTCAGGTGGCGGAAGATGTGCTCCATCATCACCACCGAGCCGTCCACCATCATCCCGATGCCGATCGCCAGGCCGCCGAGGGACATGAGGTTGGCGGAGATCCCCCAGTACGCCATGGCCATCAGGGCCAGCCCGATGGAGATGGGCACCGAGATCAGGACCAGGAGGGTGGCGCGCAGGTCGAAGAGGAAGAGGAGCAGCACCGCGACGATGAGGACGAAGGCCTCGCCGAGGGCGCGCGCCACCGTGGTCACCGCCTGGTTCACGAGATCGGCCTGGTCGTAGAAGGGCTCCAGGGTCACCCCGGCAGGCAGCGCCGCCCGGATGATCGGCAGGCGCGCCTTGATGCCGTCGATGGTTGCCTTGGTGTTGGCGCCGATGCGTTTGAGGACGATGCCGGCGACCACCTCCCCGAGGGGGTGAGGGGTGCCGTCGTCGCCGCGCACGGTCATGGTGACCGCCCCCTGGCGGATCTCCGGGCCGAAGGCGACGCGGGCCAGGTCACGCACCCGCACCGCCACCCCCGCCTCATCCTTCAGGGGGACGTTGGCGATGTCCCGCAGGCCGTCGGCGCCGCTGCGCACCCAGCCCACCCCGCGGATCACCAGCTGCTCCGCCCCCTGATCCACGTACCAGCCGCCGGCATTGCGGTTGTTCGCCTCGATCGCCGCGGCCACCTCCTCCACCGAGAGGTGGTAGGCGAGGAGCCGGCTCGGGTCGATCCGCACCTGGTACTGGCGCACCTCACCGCCGAAGGAGAGGACGTCGGTCACCCCGTCCACCGGCAGCAGGAGCAGCTTCACCACCCAGTCGTTGAGGGAGCGCAGGGCCATGGCGTCGAACCGCTCCGGGTCGTCGGCACGCAGGGTGTACTGGTAGACCTGCCCCAGGCCCGAGGTGTTGGGCCCCATCTCCGGCGTCCCCACCCCCTCCGGGATCTGCTCGCGGGCACTCTGCAGCCGCTCGAAGACGAGCTGGCGGGCGAAGTAGATGTCGGTCCCCTCGGTGAACACCACGGTCACCACCGAGAGCCCCGTCTTGGAGATCGAGCGCACCTCCTGCACGTCCGGGAGGGCGTACATCACCGCCTCGATCGGGTAGGTGATGAGCTGCTCCACCTCCACCGACGCCAGCCCCGGCGCCTCGGTGTTCACCGTCACCTGGACGTTGGTGACGTCGGGGAAGGCGTCGAGGTTGAGGTTGGGCAGCAGCAGGGTGGCGCCGACGCCGGCGGCGATGAGCGCTAGGACCACCAGCAGGCGGTTGACGATGGCGAAGTCGATGAGCTTGTGCATTCAATAAATCCTTCCCGAAGGGAAGTCAGATGATCCCCCTCCCGCCGGGAGGGGGCTGGGGGGAGGGCGTGTGGGATGGGCACGGTGTCGGGGTGGGTACCCACCTGCGTGCCAGTTCCAACCACCCCCACCCCAACCCTCCCCCGGAGGGGGAGGGAGCCGATGGGACTCCGCTGCGCGGAGGATCAATTCAGTGCTCATGCCCCTCTCCCATCCCCTCCTTGCCCACCTCGGACTTGAGGACGAAGGCGCCCCGGGTGACCACCCGCTCGCCCTCGCTCAGGCCGGCGCGGATCTCCAGGTAGACCGGGCCCGCCTCGCCGATCACCACCTCGCGCCGCTCGTAGTGGCCCGGCTCCTCCTCGACAAAGCAGATGCGCTCCGTGCCGTCGCGTTGCACCGCGCTGCGGGGGATGGCGAGCAGTGGCCTGCGGTTCCCCACGGCGATCTCCACGTTGGCGAACATCCCCGGCAGGAGCCGCTCCTCCGGGTTCGGGACGACGACGCGGGCGCGGGTGGTGCGGGTCTCCTCGTCCACCGTACGGGCGATGAAGTCGAGCCGTCCCGAAAAGCGCACCTTCGGGTAGGCGGCGACCGTCACCCACGCCTGCGTGCCGGTACGCAGCCGCCCGAGGTCTTTCTCGTAGACCGCCGTCTCGACCCACACCTGCGACAGGTCGGCGATCTGGGCGGTAGGGGTCTCCGGCCCCACCTGCTCGCCGAGGGTGGCGTGCAGGGCGATCACCTCTCCGGCGATGGGGCTGGTGAGGGCGAAGATCGAGTGGGAGTGCTTGTGGTGCGGTGCCAGCTCCTTGATCTGCGCCTCGTTCATCCCGTAGAGGCGGAGCTGCTCGCGCGCCGTATCCAGCCGCGCCTCCACCCGCGCCAGGCGGGCGTTGGCCTCGATCTGCCGTTTTTCCGCGGCGATCCCCTCGGCCCGCAGGGCCGCCACCCGCGCCGTCTCTGCCTGCGCCAAGGTGTGCTCCGCCTTCGCCTCCAGGTAGGTGGCCACCGCCTGCCCCAGGGGCAGGGAGTCGAGGTAGATCACCGCCTCGCCCGCCTTTACCGGATCCCCGAGGAGCTTCACCAGGCGCACCACCTTGCCCTCCACCCGGGGCGAGAGGTGGACCTCCCGGTAGCGGTCGAGGGTTACCTGGCCGGTGGCGGCCAGGGTCCGGGCGAGGGGGTGGCGGCCTACCACCTCCACCTCGATCCCCGCCGCCTTGACCTGCTCGGGAGAGAGCTCGACCACCCCCGCCTGGTGGCCCGCCTCGCCCTCGTGGGCGTGCTCGCCGGCGTGGGCGGCCGGGACCGTAGAAAGGAGGGCAGCGATGAACAGCGTCAAGATCTTCATGGGGATTCCTTGCTCCCTCCCCTTCGGGGGAGGGTTGGGGTGGGCACACCTCGATTCTCCGCGCAGCGGAGTCTGATCGGCCCACCGCCCGGTCGAGGTCGACGCGCGCCTGCCATGCGTCGGCCAGGGCCTGGAGGTGGTCGAAGCGCGCCGCCACCACCTGGGCCTGGGTGAAGGTGAGGGTGGTGAGGTCCATCTCTCCGAGCTCGTAGGCGCGGTGGATGCGTCGCAGGTGGGTCGAGAGGGAGGGGAGGATCTCGCGGTCGAAGAGGTCGAGCTCCTCCAGGGCCGAGGTGAGGGCGGCGTGGGCCAGACCCACCGCCTGCGCCAGCTCCGCGCGCACCTGAGCCGCCTCGGCGTCGAGGCGTTGCCCCTCGCTCTCCGCCGCCCCGATCTCCGCCTGGCGCCGGTGGAAGAGGGGCAGGGGGAGCGACAGGCGGACGCCGATCAGGGTGTCACGGCTCTCCTCCCGGCCCACGTGGCCGCCCACCGTGAGGTCGGGGAGGCGCGAGGCGCGGGCGAGGGCGAGGTCCGCCTTGGCCGCCTGGGTCGCGCGCATCAGGGCGGCGAGGCGAGGGTGGTCGTCGAGTCGCGCGAGGAGCGCGTCGAGGGGTTGCGGTGAGGGCGGTGGGACGACGGCCGGCAGGGCCAGGGGCGGGAGCGACGCCACCCCGAGCCCCTGGGCGAGGGCGCGGCGCGCCGTGGCCGTGGCGCGTTGCGCCTCCAGCCTCCGGCGCATCGCCTCCGAGCGCGCCAGGCTGGCCAGGGCCACGTCCGAGTCCGCCACATCGCCCGCGGCCAGACGCGCCCGCGCGATGCGCACCAGCTCGTCGTTCAGCCCCACCATCTCCGTCGCCACTCGCTCGCGTTCGCGGGCGATCGCCAGGGTGGCAAAGGCGATCCGTACCCTGCCGGCCACCTCCACCCGCAGGGCGTCGATCCGGGCGTCGAGGGCGGTGAGGCGCGCCCGCACCGACTCCAGCCGGTGACCTCGCTGCCCTGCCACCTCGAACCGCTGGTCGACCCCGACCTCCCAGTCGGTGGTGGAGTCGCCGCCGCCCCGGCGCCGGGTCCAGTCACCGGAGAGCTCCGGGTTGTCCACCAGCCATTGGCGATCGCGAGCGAGCGCCCCCTCCAGGCGCGGTCGCTCCGCGGTCAGCTCCCGCAGGCGCGGGTGGCCCTCGAGGGCGAGGTGCACCGCCCCCTCCTGGGTGAGGGGCGGAGCGGCCGCTGCCACCCGGGGGAGGAGGAGAGAAAAGAGGAGACTACCGGTACAGAAAACCTGCTTGGGTCCACACCACACGAGCTGCTCCTGGGCATCGCCCCGGGCCGGGGATCACCGGCACAGGGGTTGACGTCGGGCCGCCGCGGATTGCGGCGACCGCCCACCTCAGGAGCGGGCTTCAGGGGGCCAGTCGATCGACCCCGGGTCCACGTCGGGCGATGCGGGCGCGTGGGCGGCCCACTCGCCGATCGCCCAGACGGGGTGGGTCACCGCCACCTCCGTCTCCACCTGGAAGACACAGTGGCAGTGGCCCGCGTGCAGTGCGTGGTCGGCGGGGCTCTCCGCCGGCACCTCCGTGGTCGCACCGTGGAGGGCGGCCACCTGGGTGGCGTGGCCGCGGACCTCCTTGCAGCACGGATCCGCCATCCACCCCCACGCGCACCCCACCCGTCCGAGGAGCAGGACGACGGTGAGGACGAAGAGGAGGGGCCGAGGGTGCATGGAGTGGGGACCGTAGGCGAAGGCCGGACGGCTACACAAGGCGGCGGAGGTCCTGATGTGCGGTTCCGCCTTGGCCGAGCTACTGCGCGGCGCGCAGGAGCTCGGCGAGCTTCGGGGCGACCTCCAAGAGGTCGCCGACGACGCCGTAGTCGGCGATGTCGAAGATCGGCGCCTCCGGGTCGGTGTTGACCGCGACGATGTTCGCCGCCCCCTTCATCCCCACCAGGTGCTGGGCGGCGCCGGAGATGCCGAGGGCGAGGTAGAGCTTCGGGGCGACGGTCTGCCCCGAGCTCCCCACCTGACGGGTCTGGGGGAGCCAGCCCGCGTCGACCACCGGCCGCGAGCAGGCGAGCTCGGCGCCGAGGGCGTCGGCGAGCTCCTGCACCACCCCCAGGTTCTCCTCACCGCCGAGACCGCGGCCCACCGAGACGATGAGGTCGGCGGTGGTGAGGTCGACCGTCTCTCCCTCCGCCTCCCGCGAGGGGGGCTCCACCTGGCAGCGCGCCATGGCGGCGTCGAGGGTGAGGGTCACGTCGCGGCGCGCTGGGCTGCCGGTGGTCGCGGCGTCGGCTGCGTAGGCGGCCGCCTGGAAGGTGACGATCACCGGCCGCGCCTCCCCCGGTGCGAGGGCGGCGGCGAGGCGGCCGTTGAAGAGCTGCTTGATGAAGCGCGGTGCTCCGTCCGCCATCTCGAAGCCCACCACGTCGGCCAGGAGCGGTGCCCCGAGGCGGGCGCTCACCTTGGGGAGGATGTCGCGCGCCCGGTAGGTGTGGCCAAGGACGAGGTAGGTCGGGTGTTCCGCCGCCACCACCTGGCAGATCGCCTCGGCGATGAGGTCGCTGTCACCATCGGCGAGGAGAGGGTCGGCGGCCACCAGGAGCTCACCCACGTCGAGGGTGGCAGCCTCCTCCGCTACCGCCTCCGGGGCGTCGCCGAGGACCAGCAGCGCGGTGTCGAGGCCGGCGTCGGCGGCGAGGGCCTGGGCCGCGGCGACCGCTTCGCGGCTCATGCGGTGCAGGCCGCCGTTCGCCTCTTCGGCGAGGATGAGGATCTCCATGGCGATTCTCCTGAGTCTGTGCGGAGGGGCGATTTCAGCGATGGGTTGTGTCGGTGCGGTAGGAGCGAGCTCCTGCTCGCGATTCAGGCCCGGAGGGCCTGCCGCGGCCAAGGCCGCGGATCGCCGGCAGGAGCCGGCTCCTACCGGACGTGCGGCTATAGGACCTTGATCTCGTTCTTGAGGACGTCGGCGAGGCGGCCGGCCGCCTCCTCCGGGCTCCCCTCGATCATCACCGTGCGCTTCTCCTTCTGTTGGACGAAGAGGCGTTCGAGGTGCTGAAGGGGGGCGGGGGCAGCGAGGTCGGCGGCGGCGACGGTGTCGATCGGTTTGCGCTTCGCCCCCATGATCCCCTTGATCGTGGGGTAGCGCGGCTGGTTGATCCCGGTCTGGATCGCCAGGCTCGCCGGCAGGGGCAGGGTGAGCCACTGGGACCAGCCGCCCTCCAGCTCCCGTTTGACCCGGATCGCGCCGTCGGTGAGCTCGGTGGCGGTGACCAGGCTGGCGGTGGCCATCCCCAACAGCTCGCCGAGGAGGACGCCGGTCTGGCCCATGCCGAGGTCGTCGGACTGGACCCCCGAGAGGATCAGGTCGCACCCCTCCTCCTTGAGGAGGGCGGCGAAGGTAGAGGCGGTGGTGTACGGGTCGGTGGTCGCGGCCGCCTCGGCGGTGAGGTGGATCGCCCGGTCGGCGCCGCGGGCGAGGCAGTCGCGCAGACACTTCTGCACCCGCTCCGGCCCCAGGCTCACCGCGATCACCTCGCCATCACCCCCGGCCCGCTCCTTGATCTGCAGCGCTTCCTCGAGGGCGTAGGTGTCGCTCTCGTTCGACTCGAAGGCGACCTCCGCCTCGTCGAACCAGAGGCCGTCCGCGGTCGGCCGCAACACCGCGTCACGGCCGGGGACCTGCTTTACCAGTACGGCGATCTTCATGAATAGCTCCTACGGCAAGATCAACAGACCCACCATGATCAAAAATGATGAAAGTAGGCTTGGCGTCTCAGTGGCAAGGACGAACCTTTTTTCTTGCGCTGAACGTGATTTCACCACAGAGGGCACAAAGGGGCGCAGAGGACTGCATGGGAAAA
>CAZRGD010000133.1:0-7199 GCA_964599505.1 uncultured Nitrospirota bacterium
TGCGCCGGGTTGGCGGGGGCGGGGGGCTGGGCCGGGTTGGGGTGGGCGGTGGTCTGGCGGGGGGGCAGGGGGGGGGGGGGGGGTGGGCGGCCTTGGGGGTCGCGGGCGGAGGGGTGAGGGAGGGGTGAGGGGTGGTGCCGGCCCACGGCCGGCGATGATGATTGGCGGATGGAGACCACCCCAAATTAGATGGCGGCCCGCAGGGCCGTCCTTCCCCCATATTTCACCTTCCATCTCCCTCCCCCTCTAAAAACCATGGCCCCCACCGCGCCAACCCCTAACCGCTGGTTCGACGCCCTCCTGGTGGTGGCGGCGGTGGCCCTGATCGCCCTCCTCTTCTTCCGCCTCGGCGCCCACCCGCTGATGGAGACCTCCGATGCGCGCTACGCGGAGATTAGCTGGGAAATGGTCCACACCGGAGACTGGCTCACCCCGCGGATGAACTTCGCCCTCCACCTCGACAAGCCGCCCCTGGCCTACTGGCTCGGTGCGACGGGCCTCACCCTCCTCGGCCACTCGGAGGCGGCAGTACGCATACCGCTGGCGGTAGCGGCGGTGCTCTGCCTGGGGCTCGTCTTTGCCACCGGCCGCTGGCTCTTCGGCGGGCCGGCAGGCCTCGTCGCCCTCCTCATCCTCGGCACGGCCCCCCTCTTCCTGTTCATGGCGCGGCTGTTTACCACCGACCTCTACCTCTGCCTCTTCGTGGTCGCCGCCTACGCCTGCTTCCTGCGCGGCTACGCGGAGGAGAGGCCGCCGCTCGTCTGGCGCCTGGGGTTCGGGATCGCCCTCGGCCTCGGCTTCCTCACCAAGGGGCCGGTGGTCCTGCTACACACGGTGGCGCCCATCCTCCTGTTTCACTTTGTCTGGGGACAGCGCGGGCGGCTTGCCCCCTTCTTCTCGCCCCTGGTCATCGCCTCCTTCGTGGCGGTGGTCGCGCCGTGGTTCGTCGCCGTGGGAATTGCCCATCCGGAGGTATGGGACTTCTACCTCCACCACGAGCTGGTGGCACGGGTGAGCGGCAACGCCCTGAATCGACGCCAGCCCTTCTACTATTTCGTCCCGATCCTCGCCGCCGGCCTGGCGCCGTGGAGCCTCTGGCTGCCGTGGCTGGCCGGTGGCGCGGCGCGGGAGGTCTCGTGGACCCGCCTGCCGGTCCCTTGGGTGAACCGGCTGCTTGCCTGCTGGCTGCTGCTCCCCTTCCTTGTCTTGTCGGTGGTGCGCTCGAAGCTCCCCGCCTACATCCTGCCCCTTCTCCCCGCCGCCGCCCTGTGGGGTGGAGCCTGCGTCGGACCGTGGTTGGCGACGCGACCACGGCGTCTGCCGCGCCTGGTGCCGATCCTCCTCCTGGTGGTGGCGGCGGCCCTGGCGGTGGCCGGTGTGATCGCCTACCACGACCACGTCGACGAATGGACCGTGGCGCCGATGACGCCGGTGGTAGTCTGCTTCTGGCTCGCCATCGCCGCCCTGGCGGTGATCGCCATCGCCGTACGCAGGCGTCGGCGGCAAGCCACTCTGGCCGCAATCCTCGCGTTCGCCCTCTGCTTCGACCTCATGGGGATCTACCAGCTCCCCAACACCAAGCCACACTACCGCTTCCACCGCTTGGCGCATGAGCTCGCCGGCCGCCTCGCGCCCGACGACGTCGTCCTCACCTACGACCGCTACTTGCGGGGCCTCCCCTTCTATCTGGAGCGGCCGGTGACGATCGCCCACTACCCCAACTGGGAGCACCCCCTGGAGCCGGACCCGACCCTCGGCGGCCGCCACCTGGAGACGCCGGAACAGATCGCCGCCCTGTTTCACCGCGGGCCGCGAATCTGGGTGATCGTCGAGGCCCGCGCCCTGCCCGAGCTCCAACGGGAAGCCTGCGTCCCCCTCTACGAGTGGGACCACCAAGCCCAATACAGGCTGCTGTGCACCGAGCCACCGCCCGCTCCCCCAGGACCGGCGTAACGAGTCTCGCGCAGAGACGCGGGAAGCGCAGAGGGGCGGTAAACCATTTCGACGGAGACGCGATTTGCGAGAAGAGGGGTACGTATGCATGGAGCCCTACTTTTTCACCATGAAGACCATGAAGGACGACGTCGATCATCATGGTCGGCTGCGGCGGAGGCATCTCCTCTAAATCGAATTAATCGCTATCGGGATCGAGATCGGGATCGAAACCCTCCCCCGCTCCTACCCGAAGGCCGACAACTCGCCGCCACTCCTTCGGCTCCTCGGTAGCGCGGCGATCCCGGTCCGAAGGGCCGGGCGGGGCCTGCGGGGCCCCGATCGCGAGCGGGAGCTCGCTCCTACCCCGACCCTGCGGCCACGGAGCCTGAACACCGACCTGATCGTCGGTCCAGCTACCGGCGGCGCAGGCGCCGCCGGGAGAACTCCTCCGGCCCTACAGGAATGCACCATGACGGACATGAAGAGTTGGAATCCCACTTCTTCATGACCTTCATGCTCTTCATGGTGAAAGCGGTGTCGGGGGCATGGCCCCCTCCTACTCCGCCCGAAACTGCTTGCGAATGCCGTGCTGCTGGATCTTGTTGTAGAGGGTGCGGCGGCTGATGCCGAGGAGCTCGGCGGTGCGCACCTGGTTGCCGTCGCACCGCTCCAGGACCTCGACGATGTACGCCTTTTCCGCCTCGGCGAGGACCTCCGCCAGGGTCGGCGTCTCCCCCGCTCCCACCACCTCCTCCGGGAGGAGGTCGGTGAGCGACGGGCGGCCCGCGGGCACCGGATCGATCTGTTCGCTGTCGCTGAGCACCGCGGCACGGGTGAGGGCGTTGGCGAGCTCGCGCACGTTGCCCGCCCACGGGTGCTCTACCATCCGACCCAGCGCCCCCTTGGCGAGGCGCAGCTCCGGACGCCCCGCCTCCTCCCGCGCCTTCGCGAGAAAGTGGTCGACCAGCAACGGAATATCGCTCGCCCGCTCACGCAGGGGCGGGATGTGGATCGGGAGGATCTCCAGGCGGTAGTAGAGGTCCTCACGAAAGGCACCGGCCGCCACCCGCTCACGCAGGTTGCGGTGGGTGGCGGTGATCACCCGCACGTCGACGTGGTGCGGCGTCTGCGCACCGAGCGGCGTGTACTCGCGCTCCTGCAGCACCCGCAGAAGCTTCACTTGCAAGCTCGACGCGAGATCACCGATCTCGTCGAGGAAGAGGGTCCCGCCCTCGGCAGCGGCCAGCAGCCCGGCGCGGTCCTGGTCGGCGCCGGTGAAGGCACCACGCTTGTAGCCGAAGAGCTGGCTCTCCAGGAGGGTCTCGGGGACCGCGCCACAGTTGATGGCGACGAAGGGGGCGTCGCAGCGGCGACTCGCCCGGTGGATGGCGCGCGCCACCAGCTCCTTGCCGGTGCCGCTCTCGCCGGTGACCAGGACCGTGCAATCGGTGGCCGCCGCCTTGTCCACCCGATCGAGGACTGCGCGAATCGCCTCGCTCTTGCCGAGGATCCCGTGGCGCGTCTCGCCCTCCTCGATCCGCTGGCGAAGCTGTTGGTTCTCGGTCTGCAGCCGCCGGCGATCGAGGACCTGCTCCACCGATGCCAGAAGCTCCTCCTCGGTGAACGGCTTGGGGATGAAGGCGCGCACCCCGCGAGCGAACGCCTCCTGCTCCTGCCGAGTCGAGCCGTGGGCGGTCATCATCGCCACCGGCAGCTCCGGGGAGTCGCGGTGGACATGGTCGAGGAGGTCGAGGCCGCTCACCCCCGGCATCCGCAGGTCGGTGAGAACGAGATCGATCTCGTGGCGACCATCGAGGCGCTCCATCGCCTCCTCGCCACCCGCCGCCACATCCACCCGGTAACCGGCATCCTCCAGGAGGATGCGGCACGCCTCGCGGGCGGAGATGTCGTCCTCGACCACGAGGATGGTAGCGGTGTCCATGATGGGACAGTTTGGCGGACTCACGGGAGGATGACGAGAGGGAGGCCGCTCCCTACCCCGCCGCGACCGATCCCACGGGGCTCAGCGGCAGGCGGACCTCGAAGGTCGTGCGACCGGGGCGGCTCTCGACGAGGCGCACAGTGCCTCCGTGATCACGGCTGATACGGTAGACGATGGCGAGCCCCAGGCCGGTCCCCTCCCGCCCCTTGGTGGTGACGAAGGGCTCGAAGAGGTGTGCACGTACATCTTTGTCGATCCCCGGGCCGTCGTCGGTCACGGTAAACTCGATCTCGCCTCCGTCCACCGCCGCGGTGACCGCCACCTCCCCCCCCTCACCGGCGGCCTCGCGACCGTTGCGGATAAGGTTGACGAGCATTCGGGTGAGGGCGTTGGCGTCACCGAAGATCGCCGGCAAGCCCCCCGCCACCCGCAGGTCGATCCCTTCACCTGCCTGCGCCACCGCCTGCCGTACCACTTCGCCGACGTTCACCTCCTCGGAGGTGGGGGCTTCGCTGTGGGCGAAGTCGAGGAGCCGCCTGACCAACCCCTGAACATAGTCGGCAGAGTCGAGGATGAGGGCGAGCTGCGCCGCCTCGCGACTCGCCTCGGGACTGTTGCGGTGCAGCCGCCGGGCGAGGTTGGCGATGGTGGTGGCGGGGGTGGCGAGGTCGTGGGCCACCTCCGCCGCCACCCGGCCGATGGCAGTGAGCCGCTCCTGGCGCACCAGAGTGGCCTGCACCTCCGCGAGACGGTGGAGCATCCGGTTGAAGGTGGCGGCCAGGTGGCCGATCTCATCCGGCCGCTCGGCGGGCAAAGAAACGCCGAGCTGGCCGCTCGATTCGATCAACTCGGCGGCGTGGGTAATCTCCTCCAAGGGGCGGGCGAGGCCGCGTGCCAAAAAGGCGGCAAGCAGAAGCGACAGCCCCACCGCGCCCCCCCCCACGAGCTGCAACACGAGGCCGGTGCGCGCCATGGGTGCGAGGGCGCTCTGTCGTGCCTCGCGCAGGGTGAGAACCCAACCGAAGCCGGGAAAGTCCCGGTAGCCCCGCGAGCGAGCCTCGCCGATGACCTCGCCGGTGAAGCCATCGACCCACGACACCTGACTTCCCTCCGCCAGGGGCGGTTCCAACCCCTCGCCCGACCGGATGGCGATCCGCACCGGGTGGCCAAGCTTGGCGAGGCGGTGGTTGACGCCATCGAGGAGGACGGCGACGGCGGCCGGGTCGATCCGCGCCACCAGTACGCCGATGGGGGAGACCGCACCGGCAGAGCCGAGGATCGGCGCCGCGAAGACCACCTCCGGGAGGCCGCCGGCCGCCGGGATGTCGGCGTGCCGGTACGAGGACGCCCCCGAGGCGATCGCCCGGAACCACGGGGTCTTCGCCTCCCGGCGTCCGGGGACGTCGGCGACCGAGTCCGCCACCACATTCCCGTCGTTGTCGAGGCAGTAGAGGGCCGAGTAGACCCCGTAGTCCGCACGCAGGCCGTGGAGAGTCTGGGCGATACGCCGGTCGAGATCGTCCACCACCACGTCACCCATCACCTCCAGGCGCGCCCACGAGACCACGTTGCGATACCGCTCGAAAAGAAAGCGGTCGAGGCGGTCGAGGGTGTCGGCGGCGAGCGACGCGTGGCTCTCCCCCGCCTCCGCCAAGACGTGCCGCCGCTCGACGCCATACTCCACTGCCACCAGGACGAGGAGGGGCAGGAGGGAGACCGCCACCACGGTGAGGGTGATCCGGCGGCGCAGGGTCATGGCGCCACCCCATGCCCCTTCAACACCACCTCCACCGTCCCCGGATGGGGGAGATCCACGGGAACGTACCCCACGGCGCCCGCCACCCGGGCGACGAACAGAGCGACGGCGCGATACGAAGCGAGCGCCCGTGGAGGAAAGCGGCCCTGGTAGTACGCCCGCTGCCAGTGCTCTCGCACCGCCCCATTGCCCTCGGGGAAGAGCCAGCGGCTGACCGCCTCGCGCAGGGGCGAGCGCGGTGGACCGTTCACCGGCACGGCTACCTTACCACCCGGCCAGCGAGTAATGCGGCCGAGGTAGACGCGCCGCAGGGTGAGGCGAGTGATACGCGTCGGCACACCGCCCGGATGGACGATGACCACAAACGGGCGCACCGCCGCCGCCGGCGCCCCGAGGGGCAGCAGGAGCACGGCGCAGAACGCCAGCAGGAGAAGACCGGTGATGCGTGCCATTAGAAGAAGGTCGCTACCGAGGCGAGGAAGGCGGTGTCGCTGCCGTCGCGATCGCCCCCCTGGCGGAGCTGCACCTCACCCTTCACCACCGTGGGAGGCAGGAAGTGCAACGCCACCCCGGTGACGATGCGCCGCTCAGCGCTCCTCGCCGCGCGACCGCGGAACCACTCGTAGCGCACCACCGGCGTGACCCGCCCCAGGGTCACTGCCCCCTGAAGGAAGCCGCCCTCGCCGCTGCCCACGCTGTCGACGCCGCGGGAACCGCTCACCACCCCCTCCCCCTTCAGCTCGACCCGCTCGTGCCGCCTGCGGAAATCGACGCCGTAGTCGGTCTCGTGGGCGTCGTCGAACCGATCGTCGGCGTCATCCAGCAGCGACACACCCACCCGGAGCGACGGGGTCGGCCGCACCGCCAGGCGGCCGCCGTACGCCTTGCGGAAGTTGCCGTCGTGGCGATCCGGGTCGCGGCCGCGACCGTTGGCGATCCAGAGGCGGTAGTCCACCTCCCAGCTTGCGTGAAAGAGGGCGCCGCGAAAGAGCAGGCCGGTAGAGGCCTCCGGAACCACATCCTCCACCACCAGGGGGACGGAGGTGGTGAGCTGCAACGGATCGGCGTGGTTGACGATCCAGCTCCCGAACGGGGTGAGAAACTTGCCGAGGCGAAATTGCACCGCATCGCTCGGGTGGTAGTCGATGAGCGCCCGCTCCAGACGCGCCTTGGCGACGTCCTCGGTCGCGCCGGTCGCCGGGTCGACGAGGCGGCGATCATGAAAGAACTCCAGCTCGGCGAAGACGTTGAGCCGGTCGTTCAGGGGCGAGTTGAAGTAGATGGAAAACTCCTCTTGATCGAAGGTCGCCGGCTCCCCCTCGTGGCGTTTCAGGGCGGCAACCATGTAGCCCTGCAAGCGGGTCGCCGAGAGAAGCCCCCCCTCCTCCCCCAGAAGCCCGACGTGCGGCAATGAACCCTCCCCCACCCGCCGCTCCAGCCCATCCAGCTGGTGCTGCTGCCCCACCACCGTCTGCCGCACCCCCTGCCCTTCCTTCACCCCGCCAGCGACCGGATCCCCAGCCGCGCGCACACCCCGCCGTCAGACTCAGCAGCCACGAGCGAGGA
>CAZRGD010000134.1:0-1651 GCA_964599505.1 uncultured Nitrospirota bacterium
GTCGCGGCGCGCAGTGTCGTGGCGGTGGTGGGGGGGGGTGGGGGGGGCGGGGCCGGTGGGGGCCGGGCGGGCGTTCGCGCGGCCGGGCGGGACGAGGGTGTCCTTCGCCCGGCCGGTGATGGAGAGCTCGCCGGTCACCGTGAGGCGGCCGAGGTCGCCGGTGTCGAGCCAGCCGTCGGGGTCGAGGACCGCGGCGGTCGCCTCGGGCCGCTTGTAGTAGCCGCGCATGACGTGCGGGCCGCGCACCTGGACGACGCCGATCTCGCCCTGCTCAACCGGTCGGCCGCCCTCGCCGACGATGCGGAGCTGGGTACCAGGGATCGCCGGCCCCACGGTCCCCAGAATCGATCGCTCCGGGAGGCGGACGGCGATCACCGGCGCGGTCTCGGTGAGGCCGTACCCTTCGAGGATGGTGAGCCCTACCGCGTCGTAGAAGCGGTCCACATGGGCGGGCAGGGCGCCGCCGCCGGAGACCGCCGCCTTCAGCCGGCCGCCGGTGCGCTGGCGGATGGGGTCGAGCTTGGCGTAGGCGAGGCGGTAGAGCGGTGCCAGCAGCGCCGCGCGGATCCCCGCCCAGAGCTGTCGCCCCTTCTCGCGCAGATAACCGTGCTCGACGAAGCGGGCGTCGTCTCCGGCGGCGATTCGTGACAGCTCCCGGTACCGCTCGGCCACCGCCAGGAGGGTGCGGAAGAGGAGCTGCTTCACCCGCCCCTCCTTCGCCACCTTCGCCAACACCTTGTCGTAGATCGACTCCCAGATGCGCGGCACGCTCGCCATGTAGGTGGGGCGTTCGAGCTGCAGGTCGGCGGCCACCTCCTTGATGGTGGTGTAGGCGGTGGAGCAGCCGTCGGCGATGGCGATGTACTCCACCGCCCGCTCGAAGGAGTGCCACGGCGGCAGCAGGGTGAGGAAGCGGTCCTCCGGGGCGAACTCGATCACCTGCGGCACCATGTTTACCTGGTGCAGGAGGTTGGTGTGGGTGAGCTCCACACCCTTGGGCTCGCCGGTGGTGCCGGAGGTGTAGATGAGGGTGGCGAGGGAGTCGCCGGTGACCGCGGCCACCCGCTCCGCCACCCGGTCCTTGCCCTTGGCGCGCAGGGCCGCACCGCGCCGGACCAGCTCGTCGAACAAGATCACCCCCTTGCGGGCGGTGGTGAACTGCTCGTCGAGGATGATCACCGTGGTGAGCTTTGGCAGCCGGTCACGCACCGCCTCCACCTTGGCGAGCTGCTCGGCGTCTTCGAGGAAGGCAATCTTGCAGTCGGCGTGGGCAAGGATGTAGGCGATCTCGTCGGCGGTGGAGTCGGCGCCGCGCGGCACGTCGGCGGCGCCGGCGTGGAGGGTGGCGAGGTCGGCGAGGATCCAGCCGAGGCGGTTGTCGGAGATCAGCCCGACGTGATCGCCCCCCTTCACCCCGAGATCGATGAGGCCGGCGGCGAGGTCGCGCACCGTCTCGTCGAGCTGGGCGTAGGTGATTGCCCGAAAGACCCCCTCCTCCTTGATTTTGAAGGCGGGCCGACCCCCGAAACGATCGACGGTCGAGGCGAACATCTCTGGGATGGTGTGGAACATGGTCCGAAGCTCGCCCGGTGGCGGGGGGGTGTCAATACGTCTTGGTGGTCCCTGATCGGCGGCTCCAAATCGGGATCGC
>CAZRGD010000134.1:1751-3498 GCA_964599505.1 uncultured Nitrospirota bacterium
TCCCTGATCGGCGGCTCCAAATCGGGATCGCTATCGGGATCGGGATCGAAATCGGGATCGGGATCGAAATCGGCTCTCTACCACGGGTCCATGGTTCTGGTCGGGGGTGTCAATACGTCTTGGTGGTCCCTGATCGGCGGCTCCAAATCGGGATCGCTATCGGGATCGGGATCGAAATCGGCCCCCGGCCGCTGGACCACGGTAGGGTACGGCTGACCGATGCTACTGTGAGAGCGGGTCCACCGGGAGAAGGGCCTGGGACGAGACCCGATCCCGATCCCGATTTCGATCACGGCGATGGAAAATCAAGACCTTCTTCCTCCAGACTCCTGATCCCCCATGGGAAGATGGTGGCACGGAGCGGGGCGCAACTTTTTCGATGGGCCGGGGTTGGTAGGGGGGAGACCGGCCGCTGCCTGTAGAGACGCCGGGAGGATCCAGGTGATCGGCCGCGATATCGATACTCGTGCGATGCTCCGTTTCCAGCGGGGCGATGAGGCAGGATTCGTGGAGCTCTTTCGCCGCCATCACCATCCCATGGCCCAGTTCCTTTACCGCTTTACCGGTTCGAGCGCGCGCGCCGAGGAGCTGGTGCAGGACGCCTTCCTGCGGGTCTACCGGGCGCGGGCGACCTACGAGCCGCGGGCCAAGTGGCGCACCTGGGCGTATCGCATCGCCACCAACGTCGCCCTCAACGAGGTGCGGCGGCGCGAGCACCACGCCACCCACGTGGCCACCGGTGAGGAGGGCGAGGAGGGGAGGGTGGTGGTCCCCGACCCGGCCGGGGCGACCGCCGAGGCGGAGGCGGAGGCGGCGGAGCTCGCCGATCGCCTCCACGCCGCTCTCGAAGAGCTCCCCGAGACGCAGCGCACCGCCTTTCTGCTGTCCAAGGTGGAGGGGTTTCGCTATCAGGAGATCGCCCAGGTTTTGGAGACGAGCGTCCCGGCGGTGAAGTCCCTCATCTTTCGTGCTCGCGACCACCTGAAGGAGGCGGCGCGTGATCTCCTCCCGGAGGAGTACCAATGACCGACCGAGCTACCCGACCCGACACCGCCGCGCCGTGCGGCCACCCGCGCGAGCCCCTCTCGCTGTGGCTCGACGGCGAGGCGGGGCCGCTCCTGCGCCTGCGTCTCCGTTGGCGGCTGGCGCGCTGCTCTTCGTGCCGTGCTGCTCTCGCCGAGCTCGCCGCCGCCGACCGCCTGGTGACCGGGGTGGAGATGGCGGTCGATCCGGAGGCGGAGGCGCGACTCCTCGCCCGGGCGCGTGGCCTCGGTTCGCCGGCGGCGGTGGCGCCGAGGCGGCGGCGGTGGTTGCCGCTGGTGGTGCCCCTGGCCGGCACTGCGGCGGTGGCGGCGGTGACGCTGGTCGGCGTGCGCCTCCTGGCGCCGCCACCGGAGGTGGCCCTCTACGAGGAGCTGCCGCTCTTCGAGGAGATGGAGCTGATCGCCGAGCTCGATCTGGTCCAGCACCTCCACGAGATCGAGGGGGTGCAGCTTGATTGAGCTCGCTCTCCTTCTCTCTCTCCACGGGGGCACGCCGGCACTCGCCGCCGACCTCCCCTCCGCGGCTCCCACCGCGACGGCTACGGCACCACCGCCGAGCCGCGAGGAGGTGGTGGCGATCCTGCGCCTCCGTACCCTCCTTCAACGCCTCGACCTCCTCCGGGAGATGGAGGAGGCGGAGGCCCTGCCCCTGCTCGAATCGCAAACCGACGAGGTGGACGATGATCGCTAGGCGTCTGATCACT
>CAZRGD010000134.1:3598-7170 GCA_964599505.1 uncultured Nitrospirota bacterium
CGCGCCTGGCAGAAGATGGAGCCGGGAGAGCGGGCGGCTCTGCGCGCCCGCTTCCGGGAGCTCAAGCAGATGGATCCGGCAGAGCGTAAGCGGCTCCTGCGCAAATACCGCAAGTGGAAGCGCCAGCGGCGGTGAGGCGAGTGGGTCCAGTCCACCGGTAGGAGCCGGCTCCCGCCGGCGATCCGGCCCGCAGGGCCGGCGGGGCCTTTGGCCCCGAATCGCGAGCGGGAGCTCGCTCCTACCCCATCGCCGCGATGGTTGCGGTGTGCCACCTCCGCCGTATGCCCGGCGTCGGAGGTGACAAGAGGGTGGCCCTCCCGACGATGGTTGTGGCGAGCCCCGCCTTCCGGCGCGGCCCCCCCTTGGGTACCCTCAGCCGCCGGTCAACCGAGGAGAGTGGCGATGACGACGAAGCTTGTAGGCAAGGTGGTGGTGGCGATGGGCGGCGGGCCCACGGCGGTGATCAATCAGTCGCTTGTGGGCGCGGTCCTCGAGTCGCGCAAGTTCCCCGAGGTGGAACACGTCTACGGTGCCCTGCACGGGGTGACCGGGATCATCAACGAGGAGTTCGTCGACCTCACCCAGGAGACGACCCACAACCTGGAGCGGGTTGCGGGGACGCCGTCGTCGGCCCTCGGCTCCACCCGCGACAAGCCGGATGCCGCGTACTGCCAGGAGATCTTCCGGGTCTTGAAGGCCCACGGGGTTCGCTACTTCTTCTACATCGGCGGCAACGACTCATCGGACACGTTGCGGATTGTCAACGAAGAGGCGCAGGAGGCGGACTACGAGTTCCGCGCCATCCACATCCCGAAGACGATCGACAACGACCTGATGGTGAACGACCACTGTCCCGGTTATCCGTCGGCGGCTCGCTTTGTAGCGAGCGCCTTCATCGGCACCAACATGGACAACCGCGCCATCCCCGGGGTCTACATCGGGGTGGTCATGGGGCGCCACGCCGGCTTTCTCACCGCCGCCGCGGCCCTGGGCCGCAAGTACCCGGACGACGGGCCGCACCTGATTTACCTGCCCGAGCGCCCCTTCTCGGTGGATGGCTTCCTCGCCGACGTGAAGCGCGTCTACGAAAAGTACGGCCGCTGCGTGGTGGCGGTGAGCGAAGGGGTTCTGGACAAGGAGGGGGTGCCGATCGCGGTGCGCCTTGCCGGCGAGACCGAGACCGATGCCCACGGCAACGTCCAACTCTCCGGGACCACGGCCCTCGGCGACCTCTTGGCGGCGCAGGTCAAACGTCATCTGAAGATCACCCGGGTGCGCGCCGACACCCTCGGTTATCTGCAGCGGTCGTTCATCGGCTGCGTCTCCGACGTCGACCAGCGCGAGGCGCGCGAGGTGGGGGAGAAGGCGGCGCAGTTTGCCCTGTGGCACAACCGGGATGGCTCGGTGACCATCCACCGCACCGGCTTCTACTCCGTCGATTACCGCCTTTCGCCCCTGGAGGAGGTGGCGGCAAAGACGAAGCTGATGCCCGACGAGTTCATCGCCCCGTCGGGGACCGACGTCACCGAGGCCTTCATCCTCTACCTCCGGCCGCTGCTCGGCTCCGGGATGCCGGCGCCGAGCCGGGTGCGGGCGCCCAAGGTGGAGAAGATCCTCAAGCGAGAGGGGTAGAACGGGCTCCCGTTCGCGATCCGCGGCCACGCGACATCATTCGCCTCCTGTGCCACGCCCGTCTCTCTTGAATAGGCAGGTGAGGAGCGCGGCGGAACTGAATCCTCGGCTGGGCGGGATTCGAGGTTCGCGGTTGAGCGGCAGACGGGGACGGGGACGGGGACGTGCGACGTGGTGTGGGCACGGTGATCCATCTGAGGTATGCCCGTGTTCCAAGAGAGAGCGAGCGATCCAAGTCGGTAGAAGGTGTGGAGCAATATCGTCGACACTGACGTTACAAGGAGGGTGAAAGCATGGCCTGGTGGCAAGCGCTGGTGCTCGGGATTGTGGAGGGGCTCACGGAGTACCTGCCGGTCAGCTCGACAGGGCATCTAATTCTCGCGCAGCGGGCAATGGGGATTGCCAACAGCGCGGCGGCGGATGCGTATGTGATCTGCATCCAGGCGGGTGCGATCCTTGCGGTGTTGGGACTGTACTGGCGGCGGATCCGGCAGATGTTGTGGGGGCTGGCGGGGAAGGATGCCGAGGGGCTGCGGCTGGCGGTGTGCGTTGTCGTCGGCTTTTTGCCGGCGGCGGTGATCGGATTGAGCATCGAACACTGGGTCAAGGATCACCTGTTTGGGCTCTGGCCGATCGTTGGGGCGTGGGGCGTGGGCGGGGCGGTGATCCTGGCGGTGGCATGGTGGCGAAGGAGAAAGGGCGCGAAGCCGACGAGCGGCTTGTCGATGAGCGCGTTGACGTGGAAGACGGCGCTGGTCATCGGGTTGGCGCAATGTTTGGCGATGTGGCCGGGGACGAGCCGGAGCCTGGTGACCATTGTGGCAGGGGTCCTGGTGGGGATGAGTCTGCCGGCGGCGGTGGAGTTCAGCTTTCTCCTGGGCGTCGTCACCCTGACCGCGGCGACCGGCTATGAAGGGCTCAAGCATGGCGCGCAAATGCTGCACGCGTACGGGCCGGTCGATCTCGCGATCGGTTTCGTGTGCGCGTGGCTGGCGGCGGTGTTGGCGGTCAGGTGGATGGTGGCCTATCTGAACAGCCACGGGCTGGGCCTTTTCGGCTACTACCGTGTGGCGTTGGCGATGGTGGTGGCGGCGCTGATCCTGACGGGGTCGCTGGCGGTGATGTAGGGCTAACCCGGATTTCTCACCATGAACCTACTGCTGGGTGGTGCTATTCGCGGGGTGAGGATGGTTGGATTGACGATGGTATCAATAATGGTATCTTTGCTATGAGCGACATTGAAGCCATCGTTGAGCAGATGCGGCGCAATCCCAAGGGGATTCGTTTTCGAGACCTGTGTGGGGTGTGCGATTCCTATTTTGGTGTGCCGCGCCAGAGTGGATCGAGCCACCGGGTTTATCGGATGCCGTGGCAAGGTGACCCACGAGTGAATATCCAGAACCACAAGGGAATGGCGAAGAGCTACCAGGTGAAGCAGGTGCTTAGAGCAATCGAGCGATTGGAGATGGAACATGGCAATGAAGGATGACCACTACGCCTACCGCGTCATGTGGTCGGAGGAAGACATGGAGTACGTGGGGCTGTGTGCCGAGTTCCCGAGCCTGAGCTGGCTGGCGGAAACTCCGGAGGCGGCACTCAGGGGGATTCGTAAGGTGGTCGCCGGTGCGGTCTCGGACATGCAAGCCAACGACGAGAGTGTCCCCGCACCCCTGTCGGCGCGTCGCTACAGCGGCAAGTTCATGGTGCGTGTACCGCCCGACGTCCATCGTCGTTTGGCCATCGAGGCGGCCGAGTCTGGGGTCAGCCTCAACCGTCTGGCGAGCGCCAAGCTGACGCGGTGAGACACGGATCGCTTTCGGCTCAGGGAGATCGCCGGCTGGGTGGTGGTGGAGAGAGGGAGGGGTCGCGGTGCGGCTGTCGCGCGGGTCGTGCTTGGAGGAGATGCCGTTGTCGCTGAGAGCTGAGAGCTGAGAGCTGAG
>CAZRGD010000135.1:0-3313 GCA_964599505.1 uncultured Nitrospirota bacterium
CCCCCCTCACCCCCTCAGGCTCCGATTGCGTCCACTTCCCGCGCCGCGGCAGGTCCGCGCGCGGCCCGGGGTCGCACCCTTTCCCGGTGTTTGCGGGGCTCATCTCCTCCCGCGCCACAACGGCGGAGGAGCTCGGCGATCAGCGGGGTCGAGAGTCGATACCCGCATCGCTGCAACTCGTCGAGCAGGGGGGCGACCGCATCCACGAGGTGGGCCTGCTTGCCCGCGATGAGCACGGCGCCGGTGCCGATGACCGGGACGCCGAGATGGCGTGCGACGCCGCGTCCACGCCTCTCATCCATGAGCACAGCGATACCCTCGGCGATGGCAAGGCTCAGGGCCTCGGCCTCTCCCGGATCCAGCAACTGGGCCAGGGCCTCCAGCTCCGCGGTTGGCTCACTGTGACGGGCGACCAACAGACCCGTGGCCAGGGCGTCCTGAATCGCCACGGCCCCCGGTCGGGAGCAATCGCCCACGCACTCGGCGACCACGGTCTCGGGAACAAAGACTGTTCCCAGCACCTCTCGCAACAGCGACAGCCGTCCGATGCGTGCCAGGCCGATGAGGGGCCCGGCATCGGCCACCACAGCCCGTTCAGGCAAGGCGACCGAGCTCCTCGTCGAGCTCCGCAGGCGGGTAGTCGACCACCGGCACCCCCAGGAGGCCAAGCTTCTCGATGAAGGCCTCGACCGACACCCCGGCCACCCGTGCCGCACGGCTGAGGGTCACCACCCCGTCGGCGTAGAGCTTGGCGGCGAGGGCGACGTTGACCCCCTGCTCCAGGAGCGCGTCATCAAACGGCACGGCCACAAAGATCGGCCGACCCCACTTGGTGACCACCGAAAGCCGCCCGGCCTCCGCGTCCCGCACGAGCGCGCCCGTACGCTCCCTCAGATCCCGTATGGTGAAGCTGTCCATGGTCTTTGCTCCGAAAAATTGTGCCATCAAATGATAGCACAACTTTCCACGGTGAGCGTGGCATCGGGGTCGGTCCATAATCGTCGGGGGGGGGCTCGCGCGGAGACGCGGAGGCGCAGAGGGCGGGGACTCGAAGGGCATGGTGCCGTGGTTGCTGTGCCCATCTTCTCTCGTGGCCCGGGAGGGAGCGTCTGAGCTCCCCCCATCCTCTCCAGCGACGCAGCCTCCCCTCTCGCAGTAACGCTCCGGTCGCCTCATGACCGAGAAGAGCGACACGACTCTCTTCCCCCCCCTGCGCCTTCGCCTCCTTCGCGTCTCACCCTGCCTTCCAGGCGGCTCCGGAGCCCGGCCCACCACGGAAGACTTCCCCCTTCTCTCCTCTGCCCTCTGCGTCTCCGCGTCTCTGCGCGAGGTCTGCCTTCAGGGCCGCCACCCAGCCCGGTCTTCCCGCCCGCAACACCACCCTCCAGTTCCCCCATTCGCGTCCATTTGCGTCCATTTGCGTTCATTCGCGGCCCGCTGTTCCCGTGCCCGCCGCGCCGGAATCTCTTCGCCGCTCCCGCGCCACCGAACCCGGGGCTGCCCCCCAATCTGTGAAATCTACGGACATCCCGCCTTCAAGGCCGCCACCGTTCTCCGTGTGCAACTCGGTGACACCTGATCGCCTGTTTACCTCCCCCTCTGCGCCTCTGCTCCTCTGCGTCTCTGAGGATCAGCGGAAACAAGATGTGGCACCTGACCGTAGGGTCGGCTTCAGCCGACCGACGCCGTCATCTCAAGAAGTTACGGTGCTCGGCGGGCTGAAGCCCGCCCTACGGACGATGCCATCTCGGCCTGCATTGCGATTTCCGCTGATCCTCTCAGCGCTAAAAACCCACTCGGCACGCCCTTCCGGCCCCTCTGCGTTGGACGCCGCCATCGTGGCCCCCCCCTTCGTGCTCTTCGTGCCCTTCGTGGTTTTGCCCCCACGGCCCCCCTACCCCACCTCGATCATCTGCACCGTCCCGTCGGGTAGCACCTCCGCGGTGTGGCCCTTGGGCTCTTCGAGGAAGAGGAGGACCGCGGCGAGGGCCACCACCGAGGCGCCGGTGATGGTGAGGAAGAAGAGGCGCGGGGTGACGAAGGAGAGGACGGTGAGGAAGCAGACCGCGCCGACGTTGCCGTAGGCGCCCGCCATCCCCGCCACCTGGCCGGTGAGGCGCCGCTTCACCAATGGCACGATGGCGAAGACCGCCCCCTCGCCCGCCTGCACGAAGGCGGAGCACGCCATGGTGGCGGCCACCGCCAGGGGCAGGGGCCAGGAGCCGTCGATGCGGCTCATCACCGTGTACCCCACCGCCAGCCCCGCCAGGAGCACGGTGAGGGAGCGGCGGCGGCCGAGGCGGTCGCTCACCAGGCCACCCACGGGGCGCGACACCAGGTTCATGAAGGCAAAGCCCGAGGCCAGCATCCCCGCCTCCACCTGGGAGAGGTGGAAGGTGTCCTGGAAAAAGAGCGGCAGCATCGAGACCACCGCCAGCTCGGAGCCGAAGGTCACCAGGTAGGCGAGGTCGAGGACCGCCACCTGGCGGAAGGCGTAGCGCTCGATCTCCGGCACCGTCTTGCGGAGGATGTGGCCGTTGATCTGGAAGATGCGGACGCTCTGGAAGAGGTAGAGGGCGGTGAGGCCGAGGTAGATGGCGTCGGTCACCAGGGTGGAGAGCATCCCCAGGTTCGCCGGCCCGAGCTTCCAGGCGAGCAGCGCAAGCGCCCCGTACATGGGGAAGTTCATCACCAGGTAGAGGAGGAGGTCGCCGGGGCTGGTTACCTCCATGGCGCCGGCGCGCTTCGGCTTGAAGTAGGTCGAGCCCTTCGGAGTGTCGCTGACGGTAAAGAGGTAGACGACGCCGTAGAGCAGCGCCGCGACACCGGTGAGGCCGATGGCGTAGCGCCAGCCGTTGGCGCCGCCGAAGGCGAGGGCGAGGGTGGGCAGGGTGAGGGCGGCGGCGGCTGAGCCGAAGTTGCCCCAGCCGCCGTAGATTCCCTCCGCCAGCCCCACCTCGCGGGCCGGGAACCACTCGCCGATCATCCGGATGCCGATGACGAAGCCGGCCCCCACGAAGCCGAGGAGCAGCCGCAGGAGGGCCATCTGCTGAAAGGTCGTGGCGGCGGCGAAGGCGAGGCAGAGACCACCCGAGATGGCCAGCAACAGGCTGTAGATGCGTCGCGGCCCGAAGGCGTCGACGAGCATCCCGACGATGATCCGCGCCGGGATGGTGAGGGCTACGTTGAGGATGAGGAGCGCCTTCACCTGCGGGTCGGTGAGCCCCAGGGCGTCGCGCATGGAGCCCAGGAGCGGCGCGTGGTTGAACCAGACGAAGAAGCTGATGAAGAAGGCGACCCAGGTGAGGTGCAG
>CAZRGD010000135.1:3413-7158 GCA_964599505.1 uncultured Nitrospirota bacterium
CGTGGTTGAACCAGACGAAGAAGCTGATGAAGAAGGCGACCCAGGTGAGGTGCAGGATGCGGCTCTTGCCGGTGAACGAGAGCAGCTTCAGCTTCGGGTGGGCCATGGGGATCTCCTCCGCACGGCGTGGCTGCCGCGTGGCCGTGGCTGTGCAAGCCTCGTGCCATGGGGGCTCGCGCGGAGACGCGGAGGCGCAGAGGGAGGGGGGAGGCAAGGTGATATGGGGTCGCCGCAGCCATCGCCGTGGTTCGGCGGGCGCCCGGAAGGCCGACGAGAATGATCCGTCGCCAGCACCGTAGACACCCCTTCCCGGTCACCCGCCCTCCACTCCCTTCCCTCCGCATCTCCGCGCGAGAAACACCCCACCCGTGAGCCGACGCCCCCTTCGGGAGGGGGTCCTCCGCCGGGGAGGAGCGCCACGACGGCGGAAACCAGATCTGTAAGTACATGTAAAGACTGCATCGACTGGCCGAATCTGCCTCCTTCGTGGGCGTCCGGCGACCCTGGCATGCCTCTTTTCTAGGCAGGCGGCCGGCAGCCGCGCGGCGATAGGGGCGAAATGGTTGCCATACCGCCCTTTGCCGCAATCAGACGAATTGGCATGGCCTTTGCAGTGCTTTCTCCAAACCCCGTTCGCGGAGCCCCGCATCGCACCCACGAGGAGAAGAGGACCATGCGCAAGAAACTCATCCTGATCGGCAACGGCATGGCCGGCGTTCGTACCCTCGAAGAGCTCCTCAAGCTGGCGCCCGAGGCGTACGACATCACCGTGTTCGGCGCCGAGCCGCACGGCAACTACAACCGCATCCTCCTCTCCCCGGTCCTCGCCGGTGAGAAGCGCCTCGACGAGATCATGCTCAACGACGAGGGGTGGTACGCGGCCCACGACATCACCCTGCACAAGGGCAAGACGGTGACCGAGATCGACCGCGCCCGCCGCCGGGTGGTGGCGGACGACAGCACCACCGCCGACTACGATCGCCTCCTCATCGCCACCGGCTCGGAGCCCGTCGTCCTGCCGATCCCCGGCCACGACCTGGAGGGCGTCGTCACCTTCCGCGACATCCACGACGTCGACCGGATGCTGGAGGTAGCGCGGAGCCACCGCCACGCGGTGGTGATCGGCGGCGGCCTCCTCGGCCTGGAGGCGGCCAACGGCCTGATGAAGCAGGGCATGGAGGTCACCGTCGTCCACCTGGTGGAGACCTTGATGGAGCGCCAGCTCGACCCCCCGGCCGCCGACATGCTGCGCCGCTCCCTGGAAGAGCGCGGCATGAAGATCCGCATGGGCGCCGAGACCGAGGCCATCGTCGGCAACGGACGGGTCGCGGCGGTCCGCCTGAAGGATGGGAGCGAGCTCCCCGCCGAGCTGGTGGTGATGGCGGTGGGCATCCGGCCCAACATCGACCTCGCCAAGCGCGCCGGCATCTATTGCGAGCGCGGCATCGTGGTCAACGACACCCTGCAGACCTACGACCCGCGGGTCTACGCCCTCGGCGAGTGCGTCCAGCACCACGGCGTCACCTACGGCCTGGTGGCGCCCCTGTTCGAGCAAGGCAAGGTGTGCGCCAGCCACCTGGCCGACCTCGGCTACTGGCGCTACGAGGGGTCGAAAACCTCCACCAAGCTCAAGGTCACCGGCATCGACCTCTTCTCCGCCGGCGACTTCATCGGCGACGACACCACCGAGGAGATCCATTTCAAGGACCTCGCGGGCGGCGTCTACAAGAAGCTGGTCCTGCGCGACGACCGCATCACCGGCGCGGTCCTCTACGGCGACACCGCGGACGGCTCGTGGTACCTCCAGCTCATGCGCGAGGGCGCGGACATCTCCGACCTGCGCGAGAACCTCCTCTTCGGCCAGCACCACCTGGGCGACGCCGGCCACGGCGACATCAACCACGCCGCGCTGATGAGCGACGAGCAGGAGGTGTGCGGCTGCAACGGCGTCTGCAAGGGCGACATCGTCAAGGCGATCACCAGCAAGGGGCTCTTCACCCTGGAGGACGTCCGCGCCCACACCAAGGCCTCCTCGTCGTGCGGCTCGTGTACCGGCCTGGTGGAGCAGATCCTCGCCGACACCCTCGGCGGCGACTACTCGGCGCCGGAGATGAAGCCGGTGTGCGGGTGCACCGACTTCACCCACGACCAGGTGCGCAAGACGATCCGCGAGCACGAGCTCAAGTCCCTCGCCGGGGTCATGCACTTCCTCGAATGGAAGAGCGCCGACGGCTGCCCGACCTGCCGGCCGGCCCTCAACTACTACCTCCTGACCGCGTGGCCCGGCGAGTACCAGGACGAGGGGCAGTCGCGCTACATCAACGAGCGGGTGCACGCCAACATCCAAAAAGACGGGACCTACTCGATCGTGCCGCGAGTCTTCGGCGGGATCACCAACCCGCTCCAGCTCCGCACTCTCGCCGACGTGGCGGAGAAGTTTCAGATCCCGCAGGTGAAGTTCACCGGCGGCTCACGCATCGACATGCTCGGGGTGCGGAAGGAGCAGCTCCCGGCGGTCTGGGCCGACCTCGCCGCCGGCGGCTTCGTCTCCGGCCACGCCTACGGCAAGGCGGTGCGCACGGTGAAGTGCTGCGTCGGCTCCGAGTGGTGCCGTTTCGGCACCCAGGACTCCACCGCCCTGGCGGTCCGGCTCGAGAAGATGACCTGGGGCTCGTGGACGCCACACAAGTTCAAGATGGGGGTCTCCGGCTGCCCGCGGAACTGCGCCGAGGCGACCATCAAAGACCTCGGCGTGGTGGCGGTGGAGTCGGGCTGGGAGATCCACGTCGGCGGCAACGGCGGGGTGAAGGTGCGCGCCACCGACCTCCTCTGCCACGTGACCACGGAGGAGGAGGTGCTCGAATACGCCGGTGCCTTCCTGCAGCTCTACCGCGAGGAGGCGCGCTACCTGGAGCGCACCGCGCCGTGGATCGAGCGGGTCGGCATCTCCTACCTGAAGGAGCGGCTGGTCGCCGACCCGGAGCAGCGACGCGCCTACTGCGAGCGGTTCCTCGCCGGCCAGCGCTTCGCCCAGGAGGACCCGTGGGGGGAGCGCGGCACCGGGGGGGTGGATCGCCACGAGTTCATCCCCCTCAAGGTGCTGGCGTGAAAAGCAGCTCACCGCCGGCGAGACCACGACCCTGACCCCGAACGGGAGACCACAGCGATGACCCACGACATGGAATGGCAGCCGGTAGGCCACCTCGACGACATCCCGAAGCTCGGCGCCCGGGTGGTGCGCACCCCGGACGGCGACATTGCCCTCTTTCGCACCGCCGACGACCAGGTCTTCGCCCTGCGCGACCGCTGCCCCCACAAGGGCGGGCCGCTCTCCCAGGGGATCGTCTTCGACCACAAGGTCGCCTGCCCCCTGCACAACTGGGCCATCCACCTGGAGACCGGTATGGCCGTCCCCCCGGACGAGGGGTGCGCGGGCCGCCTGCCGGTGATGCTGGAGGGGCGTGAGATCTACCTGTCGCTGGCGGTGGTGGATGGCGCCGGGAGCTGTGGTTAGCCCGCATTTTTCACCATGAATCTGCTACGAGCGCCCAACTACCTAAATCTGCTGCCCGTGTCCTCGTCCGCGCCCTCGACGTACCGCAAGTACGCCTGCGGGCTCGGACTTGCGGGCCGGCCGGCATCTCCGGCCACTTGCACGCTCTCACGACGATCCCTGGTGAGAAATGCGGGCTAGCCCCCTCCATTTGGACCGGCGACCGGTCGCCACCACCTGCCCCTACTGCGG
>CAZRGD010000136.1:0-7143 GCA_964599505.1 uncultured Nitrospirota bacterium
GCCTCTTGTGCGTCGATCGCCCCGACCATGGAGACGACCATCGCCGCGGGGTGGTAGTAGCGGTGATGGAAGCGTCGGCAGTCGTCGGCGGTGATTTTGGCGACCGACTCCAACGTGCCGTCGGCCGGGTGGCCGTAGGGGTGGTCGCCGTAGGCGGCCAGGTGGTAGGCGCGGCCGGCGACGGTGTTGGGCTCCTGCTCGCCGGCGATCAGCGCCGCACGCGTCTCCTGTTTGATCCGCGCCACGTCGGCGTCGCGGAAGGCGGGGGTGCGCAGGAGCTCCGCAACCAGGTCGAGGGAGGCAGGGAGGAAGCGCTTCAGGACCCGCAGGGAGAGGTGGGTGGCGTCGTGGCTGGTGTCGATGGAGAGCTCCGCTCCCATGGACTCGAGCTGTTCGGCGATCTCTTGGCCGGTGTGGGCGGTGGTCCCCTCGTCGAGGAGGTCGGCGGTGAGCGATGCGAGGCCGGGCAGCGCCTCGGGGTCGAGGGCGGCACCGGCGGCGAGGTCGATCTCTACCGCCACCACCGGCAGGTGGGGGCGCGACAGGGTGAGAAGCGTCGCGCCCGAGGAGAGGGCTTGGCGGGTCGGCAGGGGTGCGGCGGTCTCGGTCGCCGGTCGCGCCTCGGCGGCCGAGACGGGGGGACGCGGCAGGCTAGCGGTGCAGGCGGCGAGGGCGAGGCAGGCGCAGGCGCAGGCGAGGAGCGGCTTCATCGGACGACCCCCGAGGTCTGCGGCGGTCTCGGTGGCGGCGCCTTGCCCTCCTCGGGGATCAGAGCTCCGAGGGTACGGCGGTCGCCTTGCAGGTAGGTGGCGACCACCCGCTGGATGTCGGCGGCGGTGACCGCGCGGATGCGAGGCAGGTACGCTTCGAGGTCCGTCACCGTGCGGCCGGTGGTGTACAGGCGGCCGAGGGTCATGGCGAGGTAGAAGGGCGAGTCCTGGGCAAAGACGAAGCCCGCCTCGAGCTGGGTCTTCGCCTTGGCGAGCTCCGCCGCGCCGATCGGCTTGGTCGCGAGGCGCGCCACCTCCGCCTCCAGGGCCGCCTCCGCCTCGTCCGCCGTGTGGCCGGGCTGGAGGCCGGCGTAGAGGGTGAAGAGGGAGGGATCCTCGGCGTCGCCGTCGTAGCCGGCGCCGGCGTAGAGACAGATCTGCTTTTCCTCCACCAAGGTGCGGGTGAGGCGGGCGCTCTTGCCGCCGGCGAGCACCTGTGCAGCGACCTCCAGGGCGGGGCCGTCCGCGTGGTCGAAGGTGGGGGTGTGGTAGGCAGCGTAGAGGAAGGGGAGCTTTGCCGGCCGGTGGAGGGTGACTCGCCGTGCACCCCGCTGGCGCGGCTCGGAAAAGGTGCGGTGCGGCGGCGATGGCGGGGCCTGGATCGGTCCGAAGGTGCGTTTGACCTCGGAGAGGAGGGCGGCGGTGTCGAAGTCGCCCACCACCACCAGGGTGGCGTTGTCCGGCCGGTAGTACCGCTCGTAGAAGTCGCGCAGGTCATCTACGGTGAGGCGGTTGATGTCCTCCATCCAGCCGATCACCGGCCGCCCGTACGGGTGGGCGACAAATGCGGCGGCGCGTACCTGCTCCACCAGGGCCGACTCGGGGTTGTCCTCGGTGCGCATCCGCCGTTCCTCCTTCACCACCTCGCGCTCGCGGGTGAGCTCCTTGTTGGTGAGGAGGATGTTGCGCATCCGGTCCGCCTCCAGCTCCAGACCGAGGGTGAGACGGTCGGCGGCGAACTTCTCGTAGTAAGCGGTGTAGTCGAAGCTGGTGAAGGCGTTGTCGTCACCCCCCGCCTTGGCCACCAGGCGCGAGAAAATTCCGGGGCCGTGGGCGCGGGTGCCGTTGAACATGTTGTGCTCCAGCAGGTGGGCGAGGCCCGTGCGCCCGGCCACCTCGTCCTTCGACCCCACGTGGTACCAGATCTGCACCACCGCCACGGGCGCGGCGTGCTCCTCCAGGGTGACCACCTTGAGACCGTTGGCGAGGTGGTGGAGCTGGACCGGGAGGTGGATCTCCTGGGCCGGGGCCGGGAGGGCGGTGAAGAGGAGGAGCGGCAGGATGAGCGGAGCGATGTGGCGCGGCATGGTCGTGGAGGATCGCAGAGGTGGCGCGGCTCGGGAAGGTGTGGGGTGGTCGAGTATCTTCCCGGTAGGAGGGGGCCATGCCCCCGATCCCGCCCGAAGGGCGGGCGGGGCCTTCAGCCCCGATCGCGAGCGGGAGCTCGCTCCTACCGATTACCTGCGCCATGGCGTTGTAGGCGGTCGAGGAGTTGCCGGTAGCCGGGGCCGGGTTGGATCTCGCCGAGGATCGGGCGACCGGGGCCGCCGGTGATCGTCTCCACGGGTTGGCCCTCGCCGGAGAGGCAGGCGAGGCCGAGGTGGGCGAAGCCGATCGCCTCCACGGCGTCCGGGTCGACGCCGTGGACAGCGGTCGTCTCCACGACCAACGGTGCTACCGCCGCCTCGATTTCCTGCACCAGGGTGCGATTGCGGGCGCCGCCGCCGCACAGGAGGAGTCGCTGCCAGCCGCCGGCCGGGGTGGGGGCGCGGCGGAGGTTGTCGGCGACCATGGCGCCGATGAAACCACAGGCGGTGGCCAGGGTGTCGCCGCCAGTGCCACCGGCGGCGGCGCAATCCTCGGCGAAGGTGTCGGCGAAGACGGTGCCGAAAACCTCGCGGCCGGTGGACTTGGGCGGCGGCAGGCGGAGGAAGGGGTGGTCGAGGTGGGTCGCGATCACCGCGTCGAGGGGTGTGCCGGTGGCGGCGAGGCGTCCGTCGCGGTCGAAGCCGGTCTCGCCGGTGGTGCGCTGGTAGAGGGGGTCGAGGAGGAGGTTGCACGGTCCGAGGTCGTAGCCACGCAGCAGTTCGCCGGCGGGCAGCTCACTCAGGTTGGCGATGCCGCCGAGGTTGAGGACCAGCCGCGTCTCCACCGTGCTGCCGAAGAGGTGGCGGTGGAAGAGGGGGGCGAGGGGTGCCCCCTGGCCGCCGGCGGCGACATCGGCGCCGCGGAAGCGGCCGACCGCGGTGCAGCCGAGGCCGCGGGCGAGGGTGGCAAGGTCGCCGAGCTGCACCGAGTAGCCACCCTCCGGCCGGTGGGCGGCGGTGACACCGTGGGCGGCGATGAGGTCGGGGCGTTCGCGTACTCCCGAGCGGCGCACCGCATCCACGAACCAGCGCCCTACCGCCACCTCGGCATCGGCGACCTCCGACACCGTCGTGACCTCTCCGGCGATGAGCGGCGCGAGCCGGCGCCGGAGGGCGGGCCAGAGGGGATGGGTGGTGAAGCGCACCGTCCGGCCGCCGCGCACCCACGCCACGTCGGCGCCATCCAGCGAGGTGCCGCACATGAGCCCGACTACGGTGATCTCTTGCGCCATGGGTGGACCTTATCGTGCCGCCGGGTTGGGGGGCGACACCGTCTTGCCAAACCCTCCGGCAAGACGGTAGGAGCGAGCTCCCGCTCGCGAACCGCGCCGCAGGCGCGGCCGGCCCAGCGGGCCGGAATCGCCGGCGGGAGCCGGCTCCTACCCGCGATCTGCGGCCGATGGCCGCGGCCGGCCGTGCGGGCCGGGGTCGGGGGTGCAACCCCCTCCTACCTGCGTTGGGGCACGGCTGGTAGGGTGCGGCCTCTCTTGCCCTTCGGACTGCCATGCCCCACATCGACGAGCTTTCATTCACCCTGCGTACAGCGTTGAAGCTCTACCGGTGGCGGCGGTTGGGAGAACGGGCGTGGGCGCGGCCGGCGCGGCCGCTCGGCGAGTCTCGGGTGGCGATCTGCTCGACCGCCGGGATGGTGCAGCCCGACCAGCCTCCCTATGACAGCTCGGTGAAGGGGGGCGACTTCTCCTATCGGGTGATCGACGGCGATACGGAGGTGGGGTCGCTGATCGATAGCCACCGCAGCGCCGCCTACGACCATGCCGGCATCGAGCGCGATGCGAACCTCGCATTCCCCCTCGACCGCCTCCGTGAGCTGGCCGCCGCCGGCCGCATCGGCTCGGTGGCGCCGCGTCACCTCTCCTTCATGGGGTCGATCACCGCCCCCAACCGGCTGCTGCGCAAGAGCGCACCGGAAGCAGCGGCGCTGCTGGTGGCGGATCAGGTGGACATCGCCCTCCTGGTCCCGGTCTGACCCTTCTGTCATCAGACGGTCGGTCTGATTCAGGGGGTGCTGGAGGAGCGCGGAATCGTCACCTGCTCGGTGACCGCCCTGCCGGAGATCACCGCGAAGGTGGGGCCGCCGCGCACCCTCGCGGTGGACTATCCCCTCGGCTACGCCCTTGGGGCGCCGGACGATGCGCCATTGCAACGGCGCATCATCGAGGCAGCCCTCGCCCTGTGCGAGAAAGAGCCGTCGACGGAGCCGGTCGCCTTTATCGAGTGATGGCAGCCGGGGCGGCGTATGCCGCCCCGGCAACTCCATGAGCGCGCCGCAGGCGTGCTCATGCGGCCTTCACTTCGATGTGGTGCCGCTCCTTCCGAGCCCGCTCGCTCTTCGGCAGGGTGACGGTGAGGACACCGTGCTTGAAGGTGGCGGTGGCACCCTCATCCTTCGCCTCGCAGGGGAGCTGGATGGTGCGTCGGAACGAGCCGAAGCTCCGTTCGGTGCGGACGTAGTCCTTCTCCTTGGTCTCCCGCTCCGCGTGCTTCTCCCCCTTGAGGGTGAGGAGGTCGCCGGCGACGGAGATGTCGATATCCTTCTCCTCCATGCCGGGGAGCTCGGCGGTAACCACCACCTGCTCGTCGTCTTCGCTTACGTCCACCTGGGGCAGGTATCCCTCGGTGGCGGGGGTGAATCGCTCCATCGGCCACCACCCCTCCGCGCTGCGGAAGAAGTCGTCAAACAGGTGGTCCATCTCGTCACGCAGGGTGGCGAAGGGGGAGCCCTCTTCGCGCCGTACCGCGAGTGGACGGGCGGCGTGTCGCCGCGGGATCAGATCACGAAGTGCCATGGTGAACCTCCTTTCTCTCTTTTACTGGCGAGCAGGGCCTGCCTCACTCGCCGTGGACCTCGATGCGCCGCGCCTTCGCCGGACCCGCCTTCGGGAGCGACAGGCGGAGGACGCCGTTCTTCACCGTCGCCTTGATGTGGTCACGGTCGATCTCGTCGGAGAGGGTGAAGGCGCGGTGGTAGTCGCCGGGCTCGTACTCCGAGTAGGTGTGGGCCATCCCCTCGGGTGCGGTCACGCTGGTGTGGCCGTCGAGGGTGAGGACGTTGCGTTCCAGGGTGATCTCCACCGAGGCTTCATCCACACCGGGCATATCCGCCACCACCTCGATCGTCCCATCGGTCTCGAAGACGTCTGCCGGCGGCGTGTAGATACGCCGTCGCTTCTCGGCCACCTCGGGCGGAGAGCTCTTCTGGGTCTGCATGGTCTTGGTTGCCTGTGTCATCTCTTTTCCTCCAGTCGTTGTAAGGGTCATGGTGTTCGCCTGGGTGGTCGGCTCACGCGGCCGCTACCTCGATCCGCCGGCGCCGATCCTCTGCCGCCCGCGGCAGGTGGACCACCAGCACACCCTGATTCACCTTCGCCTCTACATGGTCGCCGTCGATGCGGAAGGGGAGCTGGACGGTGCGTACGAAGTCACCGAAACCACGCTCGCGGCGGTGGTACCGCTCGCCCTCCTTCAGCTCCTCCGCCTTGCGTGCGCCACGCACGGTGAGGGTGTCGTTGACCACCGAGAT
This sequence comes from uncultured Nitrospirota bacterium, assembly GCA_964599505.1. Taxonomy (GTDB): domain Bacteria; phylum CG2-30-53-67; class CG2-30-53-67; order CG2-30-70-394; family CG2-30-70-394; genus CG2-30-70-394. Next base: position 5,679 of record CAZRGD010000136.1, read on the forward strand.
GTCGAGGTCGGCGGGGTCGATGCCCGGGACCTCGGCGGTGACCACCACAGCCTCATCGCCGCTCCACACATTCACCGGCGGGTAGTCGCGACCTACTCGGCCCCGGGCGCCCAAGGCGCGGTTTACCTCATCCTGCAGCCGCTCCATCTCATGCCACGGGTCCCACGGTCCGGTCAGCTCATGCCACAACATAGCTACCTCCTTTCGAGGGCGAGCACCCATTCGCTCGCCGTTGGGTTGCTCATTTTTCGAGAGGCTTCCTGCCTCCCAGACGCAACGAAGGGACGGTGTTGTGGCGTGTCAAGGGGGGGTATGGCCCTGGTCATGCCATAAAAAAGACTGCGTATTCCCTTAGCTCATGAAGCCCCAGAACAAATCGGCGAATGCGGAACACGAAGGCACGAAAACTTGAAAACACGAAAAAACTCCACCGAAACTTTTCGTGTTTTCCCCCTTTCCTGCCTTCGTGTTCCCATCGGGTACGGGTCCTGAGCTAAGGGGATAGGCGTATAAAAAAGACCGCCTTCAGCGGTCTGTGGTGGGGCCGAAGCGGTCGAGGAGCAGGCCGTGGCGGAGGCTGTAGGGCGATGGCTGGATGGGGCGGTGGAAGTGGTGGAGGATTGCCTCCACCAGGCCGCAGCCGGCGGCGATGACGTCGGCACGGCTCGGATCGAGACCGATGAAGTCGCGTCGCGCCGCCATCGGCGTGGTGCGCACCCGGTGGGTGAGGGGGGCGAGCTGGGTCGCGTCGAAGGAGGTCAGACCGTCCCCGCCGAAGAGCATCGCCGAGAGGTGGGTGACGGTGGCACCGATCCCTACCAGGGGCGTCGCGTCGTCGGCCGGTGGGAGGTCGGCGACGGCGGCGGCAAGATGGTCCTCCATCGCCCGCCACTCCGCCTCGGTGGGCGGATCGGTCATCAGGAACCGTTCGAGCATCCGGCGGGAGCCGACCTCCAGGCTCACCGCCTCTGCCACCGCGCCGCCACGACCGAGGATTACCTCGGTGGAGCCGCCGCCGAAGTCGACGACCACCACCTCCTCCGGTGGCAAGGGCAGCGCCGCGATGGCGGCACGAAAGGAGAGGCGCGCCTCGGACTCGCCGGAGATCAGTTCCAGGGGGATCCCGGTCTGGCGCCGGACGCGGTCGAGGAATGCGTCGCGGTCGGCGGCGTCGCGCAGGGCGGAGGTGGCCACCGCCGCCACCTCCTCGACGCCGTGGCGGTCGCAGTCACGGGCGTAGTCGACCAGGAGCGCCACCACCGCGTCGGCCCGCTCGGGGTCGAGACGGCCGGTTTCGTCGACGCCGCGGCCGAGCTGTACGACTTCGGCGCGGTCGTGGTGGATGCGCGGCCGGCCGCCGGCCACCTCGCCGATGAGCAGCCGACAGGAGTTAGTGCCGAGGTCGATGGCGGCGTACATCAGGAGGCAGTAGAAAGTAGAAAGTAGAAAGTAGAAGGTAGAAAGG